>JAUMVS010000020.1 GCA_030530045.1 Phoenicibacter congonensis | reverse complement strand
GACTTAATCAGATGCGCACGGCGATAGGCTTCTTCCGAGTCAATTTGCCCGCACCACTGGAATGGCGTGTTAGCTTTCGGAACAAAAACAGCAGCAGAAATCGCAAGCGACAAGTTGCCTTTTTGCGATTTATCGACGTTATCAAGCATCACCTGATAACATTTTTCCGCCAGCTCAGCGATGCCAATAACATCTTCGTCGGTCTCTTCAGGAAGGCCAATCATGAAGTAAAGTTTGCAGCGACGCCAACCAA
Organism: Phoenicibacter congonensis; assembly: GCA_030530045.1. Classification (GTDB taxonomy): domain Bacteria; phylum Actinomycetota; class Coriobacteriia; order Coriobacteriales; family Eggerthellaceae; genus Phoenicibacter; species Phoenicibacter congonensis_A. The sequence continues at coordinate 15,619 of JAUMVS010000020.1, read as the reverse complement.
GCTCCATCGCATGCTCAATCGAGTCGAGCAGTTGCTGCTCGGAAACATTTTTATTGATAATGTCGCGCATTCTTTGCGTGCCAGCCTCAGGGGCAAGCGTTAATCCGCCGCGTTTTGTTCCCGCGACGAGTTCCGCCATTTCAACGCCAAAAGAATCAACACGCTGGGAGGGAATCGAAATGCGAATCCCACTTCCAGGTGTTGCAACTTCCTTGTTCAAGCGCGACAAAATTTCCTTAATTTGAGAGTGGTCGGTCGTCGAAAGAGAAGTTAGCGAAACTTCCTCGTAACCCGTTTGCTCAATGCCTTTTTTGACGGCGTTCACAATGTTGTCAACACTGCGCTCGCGCACTGGGCGATACATCATGCCTGCCTGGCAAAAACGGCAACCGCGCGCACAGCCTCGAAGAATTTCCACGTTCAGACGGTCGTGCACAATGTCCATGTAGGGCACAATGCAAGGCTCCCACGCGTCACTTTCCGCAAAACCAGCAAAAACGCGCTTTTCAACACGAGCAGAAACGACACTTCCAGCCTTTGGAACAATTTGTCCTTCGGCGCCAACTTCATATTCAGAAGGGACATAGGTTCCAGGAATTTCAGAAAGCCTGCGAACAATTTCGGCACGAGGGACGCCCTGTTTTCGCAGATCACGCACCATTTTGCAAGCTTCGGGCAGCGACTCTTCGCCCTCACCAATCAAAAACGCGTCATAAAAAAGATGCAGCGGCTCGGGGTTGTAGGTGCAAGGGCCGCCACCAAAAATGATTGGATCATCTTCCTTGCGCTCTGAAGCAAGCACGCTGACCTGCGCAAGGTCGATGATTTCTAGAATGTTTGTGTAGGCAAGCTCATGTGGAACGGTGATGCCAATTGCATCAAAGTCTTTCAGAGGCGTGTGAGTTTCAAGCGAAAAAAGCGGAATCTTGCGCTCGCGCATCTTCTCGATCATGTCGACTGCTGGAAGGTAGGAGCGCTCGGCAAACATGCCGTCAACAGCGTTAACCGCATTGCAAAGAATGCGAATTGCCTGGTTAGGCTGACCGAGTTCATAGGTGTCAGGGTAAATCATGCAGAAGCGGAAATCGACTTCGTCTTCAGGCTTCAGCGTAACTCCCCACTCGCCACCCAAATAACGCGACGGGCGCTCAACCTCACGAAGAAGAGGCGCGATAACAGAGTCCAGGCTGGATTTAAAAATTCGGCTTGTCATATTTAAAGTGAGAGTTTGCTTTTATGCATTAACAGGCGATGATTTAACTGTGTTGACAGTGTTTACTGCGTTGACGGTTGAAACAACCTTGTCAACGACAGGTTTTGCAGCATCACTAACGACGCGCGAACCCATTACAGTTCTCTTCACAATTTCGAGCACGCCATCGATATCGCCGCCAGCCTCGAAATAGGCAACGAGCGCACGGCCAATTGTTTCTGTAGTGCCAACAGCAACAGTGCCAGCCACAATGCAGCGAGGAATTGGCAGCGCCTTATGCAAAACGCGATAAACCTTTCGACCGACGAGCGCACCCGCAAGCACACCACAAGCTTCTTTCAGCAGGTTGGCATCAATTTTGTGACCGTAAACCGCAGCGATTTGACCAAGCATGAAAATCTGATTCAAAAGCATGAGCGGGAAGTCGGCTTTTGAGATGAAAGGAACGACACCAATCGCGATGTTTTCAATTGAAGTGAGATGCACAATTTCCATCGCAAGAGGACGCGCAACAAATGGGAAAGCAGCAGCAAAAGCAAACTTTTTGCCGACGCAAACGTTTGCAATCCAAGTGCCAAGCTTCTTCGTCATTGCATTGACCGACTCGATCATTTCTGAATTCAAAATAAAATAGTCGCCTGCGATTTCGCTGTTTGCAAAGAAATCGGAAACAGAAGTTGTTCTCGCGCTATCAAAAACGATGTAGCAGGGAACATCCCTTCCGCGGACCTTGCTTGCTAGGTTCAAAACCGTTGAGCTGTCGCAGCCAATGATGACTGCCATGTCGGCTTTTGCGTTAACGCTGACATCCTCGATTACGTCGAAGTAGTTGATTTGCAATCTCACGTTCGCTGCGTTTGACATGAACAGGTTACGAACAACAGTTGATGCTTCATTTGAAGCGTTCTCGTCGATGTAAATCTGCACGTTCAGGTTCACTTTTTCGAGATCCAAAATGTGCGTAATTTCTGCGCTGACCTTGTTGATGTCGGCAGTCTTTGGAACATATTTAGTTACAGCTTTGCTGACGTCGGAAATTTTAGATTGTTTTGGCATATTTCACACCTTTCGACATGCTTGACCCGCCCACTGCGAGGGACTTTCGCCAAACGTTTGCAACAAGACCGCTACAGGTAAAGTTGACTATCATAAACGATGAGCCGTAGCTCACGAACGGCAGCGGAATGCCCGTAATTGGCATGACCCCGATGCACATTCCAATGTTTTCCAGAATCTGGAAAAACCACATCGCGCTAACTCCTAAACATATTAACATACCGAATAAATCGCCCGAGTCATGGCCTATTTTAATCGTAAAGAACAAAAGGAAACCATAGAGCACGAGAAGCGACAACGCGCCCACGAAACCGAGCTCTTCGCTCAGCACGCAGAAGATAAAGTCGGTTGGCGCTTCAGGCAAAAATCCAAGCGTCGATTGCGTTGCGCCGCCAAGGCCTTTTCCGAAAAGGCCACCTGAACCAATTGCAATCATTGCTTGGTTCAAGTTGTAGCTGTCACTCGATGAGTCGGCGTCACCTTGATTTAGGAACACGAAAAGGCGGCTACGCTGGTAATTCTTCAATAATTTGTATTCAACTGTTCCATCCGATGACGTTGTTTTTAATAATTCATCGACCGCCAAGAGCGCCAGGAACGCAACGACAATGAGAGCAACAGTTGCTAAAACATATCTCGCTTTAGCGCCTCCCATGATGACCACCACAGCAGAAATCACCAGGTAAACAAGGCCGGTGCCCAAGTCAGGCTGCGTGAGAATGCAAACGAATGGAATCGCCAAAAGGCCGCACACTTTGCAATATTCTTTAAAATCGTCAAGCTTGCCTTCATATTTCGCAAGCAACGAAGCCGCAAAAAGAATTACCGTGACCTTCGCAAACTCGCCTGGCTGAAACTGCATTCCAAGTTTTACCCACGAACGCGCACCCATCGCCTCAACGCCAATGACCGGCAAATGCGGCGACAAAATCATAATCACCGTGATTACTAGAAGCGGAATTGTTAGCCGTTCAAAAACTTTGTAATCATAAAAATAAACAACAGCGAAGCAGACCAAGCCAATTGCCAGGCCCACTAGCTGGCGAGAAAATGAATATTGCTCGTTTTCTGAAACTGCAGAATGACACACAATGAGGCCAAAAAGAACAATGATTGTGAGCACAATCATGAACGGAACATTGAAACCGCCCATCCATGCAGGTTTGTTAAAGCTGTGCCCGCCGCCTGGAAGACCGCCGCGCGGAGACATGTGCGACTTGGGCTTTCGGCCAGAATTAACCGAGCCGAAGCCGCCAACGTTGTGAAGTGTTGGAATTTCTGCCACTGCCGACTCCTAGTTGCCTCGGGCGCCAAGCGAAGCGCCTTCATTTTCGCCGCTGATCAATTCTTCACCAGCGTAACCTGCAATTGTTCCAACTTCAAGAGTTGCATCAGTCTCGCCTGCAATCGCAGCGTTTAGCACGTTGATCACGATTGGTGCTGAGTCAAGCGTTGCAGAATTGCCATGCTGCAAAACGCAAGCGCAAACATATTTCGGGTCGTCATAGGGCGCATAACCAACGAAAAGCGTGTCAGGAATTTCGTTTGCATGTTCTGCCGTTCCGGTTTTGCCTGCGGCATCAACACCAAGCTCATTGCAAACCTTTGTGACATTTGTGTCGCCCGTAACCATGTCATGCAGCGCCTCACGAACAAACTTGATGTCGCTCTCGTTTAGCTCTGGATGAATCAGCGTCTCAAGCTGCGTTTCAACAACGGTGTCGCCTTCTGAATTCTTAATCGCCTTCACAAGGTGCGGCTTCATCGTTTTGCCCGTCGCAACAGTTGAATAGGCGCAAGCCAACTGAAGCGGCGTCACAAGCACGTCGCCCTGGCCAATAATCATGTTCGTGTAATCGCCGCCAGTCCAGTTGCCGTTCGATGGCACGTTTCTCCAGCGCTCCTTCTTCCATTCAGGTGTCGGAATTCGGCCTGCTACCTCGTCAGAAAGGTCAATGCCGGTCTTCGTTCCCAAACCAAACGACTCATAGACGCCCTGCAATGCGGTGTCAGAAATGTCGCCAGTGCCCTGCGAGCTGTGTTGGAAGAAGCGCTTCGCAATTTCGTAGAAAACAACGTCGCACGAAACAACGATGCCCGTGTGCAAGCTGATGTTGCCGTGGCCATTCAGGTTCCAGCACTTCTGAATGTCGTCTTCACCGAAGCCATCCCAATAACCTGTGCAGTTAAAGGTTTCCTCGGTGGTCGCAAGGCCATATTTCAAGCCGGCCATTGCAGACATCGATTTCATTGTCGAACCAGGGGCGTAGGTCGAAGAAATTGCGCGGTTGAGCATTGGGCTTCGCGAATTTTCATCGGAATAAAGGCTCCAAATTTCATCAGGAATGCCGCCAGTGAAGCGGTTAGGGTCATAAGTCGGAAACGACGACATCGCAACAATTCCGCCAGTTGCCAGGTCGAGGCACACAACTGCGCCCGTCGAGCACTTGCCGTCAAGCGCTTTTTCGCGAAGCATGCTGTCGGCAATGTATTGCGCATGTGCATCAAGCGTGAGCTCCAAGTCACTTCCGCGAACTGCAGCAATCTCGTTTTTGACCTCGACGATGTTGCCGTCGGCATCAACGCGAACAGTGCGCTGTCCAGCGTCACCCGAAAGCAAACTGTTGTATTGCGACTCGATTCCGCTCTTGCCATTTGCAACATCAAGCGAAAGCGAATTATCCTGCGAATTTGCAACTTCTTCTTCCGTTGGATAACCTGTGTAGCCAAGAACATGGCCAGCAAGTGCGCCATATGTGTATTTTCGAACGGTTCTGTTTTCGACAAACACCCCAGGCAATTTGTCTTTATGCTCCAGAATCCACGAAATGTCGCGATCGCTTGCGGTCTCAGAAACAACGCGGCGGCTTTGTGCGCCAGAAGTTGAATCGAGAATGCGCTTGCGAACAATGCCATAGGGAATTCCCAGCACTGCGCTAAGAATGCGCATTGTGTCGGGATCATCGGAAACATCTTTTTCAGCGACTACAGCCGAGACATTCTGAGAGTAAACAAGCGTGCGACCGTTTCGGTCGGTCACCATGCCACGTGCCGCCGGTGTGTTGACAGTTCTGTATTGGTTGTCGTTTGCCTGCTTCGAATAGCTCGAAGAACCAAGGAGCTGCATCGAGGCAAGTTTGCCCGCAAGAAGAACAAAAATTCCGCCCGCGAAAGCTCCAAAACCAATGATTCGCTTCGTCAGTTTTGAAGTGTTTGCGCTAGCGCCTTTTTTGCCTCCAACTTCCGCTCCATCGACAGAACGCTTGGTGGCAACCACTTGCTTTGCGCCAACTTCTTTGAAATCCTTCTTCGCTTTGACGTTGTCGCGTTCCGCACGCGCGTCAATGATTTTCAAAACAGAAACAGCAACGAGCGCAAGAATGACGGCTGTGAGTATTCCGATTAAAAGGGCCTGTAACATTTAAACTTCCTTTGAGCCCTTGCTTAATAGCGCGATGACCAGGGGTTCATCGACTTTTCTCGAACGAGTTTTGACAGAATCCACAAAAAAATGAGCGCCAGCACGCCATCAAAAATGAGCGACCAAAGTGCGCCCGACAGGAAAGCCGCGGCGATGCCAGAACTCGTGACGCCCACAATCAAGCAATGCAAAATGTTTGCAACTGCGCACGTGATGAACGCAATCACAGCTTTCTGTGGAAATTCAGTTGAAGCGATGTTTGCCGAAACCGAAATGCAAACGAAGTTCGACACTAAGAAAATCAGAGTGTAGGCGCCAACTGGACCGCTTTGCGTGAGGTCCATAATGATGCCGAGAATGACACACATTACCAGCTTGGGGCTGTCGTTTAGCGCAAGCGAAACTGCAACAACAAATGCAAGGCAGAAGTTAAAAGTTGTTCCGCCAACTGGAATTGCTGGAGACACAATGAGCTGCAAAAGCACAACAACGACCGAGCTCAGCACAAGAATCAAACCACGTCTATCCATTAGTTCGACCCTCCTGTGTCGCCCGCCGACTTTACAACAATCACTTCTTCGTAGGTCGAGCGGTCGGTTTGTTTAATCGTAGCTTGCAGGCTTCCGTCTTTGGAATTGCCAGTTACGTTTGAAACCGTGCCGATGATGATGCCTTTTGTGAAGCTGCCGCCAAGGCCGCTAGTGATGATGATGTCGCCCTCGTTAACCTGTGTTCCAGCAGGAATGTTTGTCGCAACAATGAGCCCGTCAAGTGAGCCTTCGACAACACAAGTCGCGCGCGACGACTGAATCATGCCAGCTACGCCCGATAGAGGGTCGCTCAAAAGTCGCACTACAGAAGTGGAATTTGTTACAGAAGTGATTTGCCCAATGACGCCATAGGACGCGCAAACTGTCGCCCCAACAAACGAGCCATCATCAGTTCCAACGTCAATCGTAATTGTCTGGTTCCAGTTATCGGTTGTGCGACCAATCACGTGCCCTGTGATTCCGTCGAGGTTGTAGTTGTCTTTCAAGTTCAAAAGCTCAGTCAAGCGCTCAACTTCCTGGCGATATTCCTCACCTTTTGCGACCTGCGCTTGAAGCTGCGCGTTCTGTTCTTTCAAAGCAGAAAGAGACTCTGAACTTGCGCTTTGATCTTCGGATGCCTTTTGCGCATCGGCACTAGAAGTCGACGCGTTCTGCGAAACGATTGAGAGTGGACTAATTGCCTTTGTGACATTTTGCTGAAGCGAATGAAGCATACCGTTATCGCCCTCGGCGGTCCACAAAACCATGCTCACAACGCTGAGCAGGCAAAGCACTGCAGTCGCGACAACGTAAAACAGGGGCATTTTGTTGCTAAAGCCATTATTCATGTGACGAAAAAACCTCACAGAGGCGCACTACTAGCGAGTGCGCATTAATGTTTGACGAAGAGCCGTTGGTGATTCGAGCACTTTCAAGCAGCCGTTTACAACGTTTGTGAGCGCAGTGTCACTGCAAAATACAGGAATCTCGAGCTCAGTTGCAAGGTATTCATCGAGTCCAGTCAAAAGTCCGCCGCCACCAGTCAGCAAAATTCCGTTTGAAATAATGTCAGAAGCCAGGTCAGGGTTAGTTGACTTGAACGTGTCTTTAATGTGAAGAATCATTTCCTCAATCTGCGGAAGAAGCGCTGCACGCACGTCTTCTGATTGAATTGTGACTTCTTTTGGCTGCTCGGTGTAGACGTCCTGACCAGAAATAATCATGTCGCGCTCGCGACCGTCAGGGAACTCTTTAACCGAACCAATTTTAATTTTGATAACCTCAGCCGTGCGCTCGCCAATCTTGATGCCAAGCAGGTCACGAAGATGCATTGCAATCGACTCATCAAGGCGGTTGCCTGCAAGACGAAGCGAACTTGAGCTAACGATGCCGCCAAGGGAAATGACAGCAACCTCAGTTGTGCCGCCGCCGATGTCAACAACCATCGAGCCAGTTGGCTCAGTAACTGGCAGGTCAGCACCCATAGCAGCAGCCATTGGCTCCTCGATTAGGAACGCCTGGCGTGCGCCAGCCTGAATTGCAGCTTCAAAAACAGCACGCTTTTCAACTGAAGTTGCGCCGCAAGGGATGCAAATCACGATGCGAGGCTTCTGCTGAAAAATGCTGCTGCGCTCGAACGCGCGGTTGATGAATGCCGAAAGCATTGCTTCTGTGATGTCGTAATCGGCAATAACGCCGTCTTTCAGCGGATGCACCGCAGTGAAAGCATCAGGCGTGTGATTGATCATATTTTTTGCTTCATGTCCAACCGCCAAAACGCGCTGCGTGCTTTTTTCAATTGCAACAACGCTTGGCTCATTAATGACTATGCCTTGTTCACCAACTGCAACGAGCGTGTTTGCAGTGCCAAGGTCAATTGCCATGTCAACCGGTTGGCCAAATGAAAAACTTGGTAGTCTATCTAATAAGGACATAAATCACCTTTAAAATTCGCTTAATTGTGCTTGATAATTTTAACATACTGCACAAAACGCCACTAAAACACGGGTGTGAATGACGCTAAACTACACCGCTGGGGTGACGCGGAAAACAGCATTTTTACCGCGACAAAAACTACTTCAGAATGAGAGTGAAGCAAAAACTCTCATGCACTAAAAATAATCGCAAACAGAAAATTTCGCAACAAAAAATCTCTCAAAACACTCAATTTTTCCGTCGAATTGAAATGCAGAAAATGCCGCCAAATTAATGACAAACATTTAGCTTAAAACTCAGGAATAAATGACTCCTTGCACGTCTCGCCATCCTGCCAGAAATAATCTTCGATGCCAAGCGAGTCGGCATAGTCGAGAACTTCTTCATATTCCTCATCGAAAACTGTTCGCGCAAGTTCCGGAGACTTCTCGAGTTGTTTTTGCGACCACGCATCACCCGAATCAGCCGCAGTTTTTAGAACTGGAGTGTACTGATTCATAATCGAGAGCACAACATCATCGCCAAACGTGTCATGGACGTGATTAATCACTCGCTTTGAATCTTCCACGTGGCCTGGCAAAATCAAGTGTCTCACGATCACATCCGCTCGTTTTCCGTCAGGGTTCGGTTCAAGCATCGCTTTGATTGCAGAAGTAGCAACTTCAAAGTAGTCATCAACTTTTGAAAGCTTTTTGCCAAGTTCGTTTGAGAAATATTTAAAGTCAGCGAGGTAGATGTCCACGAACTTGTTTAGCCTGTGGATTGTCTCGACCGCTTCATAACTTGAAGTGTTCCAAACGATTGGAATCGTCAGTTTGTCATGTTGCGCTGCAAAAACCTCACGTTGCAAATCTGGATTATCGATCTCCTGAGCGTCGAGTTTGCCGAGCAAAGCGAGTGCTTTTTCAATGTCATCAAGGTAATGTGTTCCAGTTACAAGGTTGATGTTTGTAGCTTTTCGACTTTGCAACTCTAGCATCATGTTGGCAAGTTCGGCAGGCGTGACTTCCTTGCCTTTGCCTTCACGAGAGATTTGTCTGTTTTGACAATAGATGCATTTTAGCGGGCAGTTTGAAAAGAAAATCGCACCGCTTCCATGCTCGCCAGTGATTGGAGGTTCCTCCCAAAGATGCAAATCGGCAAGAGCAACTTGCGCTTTTGCACCAGCGCCGCAAACCCCAACCTTGCCGCATTCGCGGTTCGCCCCGCAATGTCGAGGGCAAAGATTACAATTGCTCGTCATATTCTGCAATTTTCATTGGCACGTGTTTTGTGTCAGGAATGATGGGAATGTCGCCTGTCGAACATGGGCAAACATCTTCGGCACCTTTAGCCAAAGCACAAACAACGCACTTCTCTGCGGTGCCCTTGCTCAAAATTTCTGCAGCTTTTGCAAACGCAAAATCGCATGCTTCGTCTCGGTTTGCAATGACGCAATGCTCAGTTCCAGTAGGCAAGTTGCCTGCGATTTTTTCAGCAAACTCTTGAGGGTCTTCACCAAAAGGTTCATCAGATGTGACCACCACATAGTCGCTTTCAGCTCCCGCAACTTGAGGCAGCCCAACCTGGCGATCGATTGCTTTGCCAGCGCTGCATCCGAAATAGGTGATTATAAAAGCACCAGGATATTCCGCATGAATTGCATTGAAAAACTTCACGAATGCGTTTTTAGTGTGAGCATAATCAACGATGCCGACAAGTTTTCCATCTTTAGAAACAGAAACCTCCATGCGACCTTCAACTGAAACATCGCAAATCGCCTCAACGCTTTTCTGAACATCCAAGCCAAGGCACTTGCAAATTTCAAGCGCACATGCAGCGTTTTCTTTGTTGTAGGCACCGGGAAGTTTCAACTTCGCAGTGAAATGTTCCCCGCTACACTTGACAATTTCAACGTCGCCGTTTTGCTCAAGTTCTTGCATGCCTTTTGCAGCAAGCTCGACAACTTCGGGCAAAAGTGCAAGGTTTTTGTTCACAACTACGGTTTTTGAAACCTCAGCAATTCTAAATTTAGTTGCGACGTAATCTTCAACGGAAGGGTGCTCGATTGGGGCGATGTGGTCGATGCCGATGTTTGTGATTGCAGCGACGTTGACGTCGAGCCCATAGACTCTGTCATATTTCAAACCCTGCGAGGAAATCTCCATGACGCAATTAGTTGCACCGTTTTGAACCATTGCGTTCAAGTAACGATAAAGATCTGGAGGCTCGGGCGTAGTGTTTGGTGGCTCGGAAGTTTCGGCGCCATCAAAAACTAGATGCGTGCCGATGAAGCCGCACTTCGTGTTTGTGCACGCCTCAATCGCAGCTTTTACAAACGTGGTCGTGGTTGTTTTTCCCTGAGTGCCTGTCACTCCAACGATTGTTAACCGCTCGTCAGGCTTACCCCAAGCAACTTTCGAAACTACAGCCTGAACTGGCCGAATGTCGCTGGTGATGATGGCGGGAATATCTGCCGGGATTTCAACTTCTACTGCAGAGTCGCAAACGACAGCAACTGCGCCTTTTGCCAAAGCGTCGTCAAGATAGGCAGGTTTAAAGCTTCTGCCTTTGCAAACGAAAATGTTTCCAGGCGCAACTTCTCTCGAATTACATGCAGCTCCAAAAACTTCCACTGCAGAAGAGTTTGCAACGTCAAAAATTAAGCCCGCAAGCTCGAGCTCTGAAACAATATCTTCAAATGAACAAGCCATTTTCGAATGAAAAATGAAAATTAGTCGAGAGGATGCACTTCAGAATAGGGCTTCCAGCTCTTGTCTTTGCGAATTTTTTTGCCGTCTTTCATGCCTTTCGTGAGGCAAGGGAAACCCGACTTCACTTCGCTCGAAACGAACAGGCGCACGATTTCTTTGCAAAGCGTAAAGAACGTGCCGAACTGGAAAAGCACTGGATTGTAATCACTATGCATCATGAGGTAGTGAGCCATGTGACCGCGGTTTCTCATGATGTGATAGCGGCTCATGTTGCTTGTGCTGTTGAGCTTGCGAACCGTGCCGATTTTTACGTTTTTCAAAGGGCGAGTTCTGTTCATGATGACTTCGTTCACTACGAGCATCTTCGTCACTTTTGAAGCGAGGTAGCCATAAATTGTGTCGTCCCAATAAATGAAGAAACGAGCGTCTGGCAGGCCAATCTTTTCCACAACATCGCGTGGAAACATGCTGCCTTCAAAGCACATTGTGTTCATTGGACGTGATTTTTCGTCATCGGAAAACTCGCTTGGCGCAAATGGATTTGGCGCGCCCAGCTTGTTGATGAAGTGATATTGCCAATAGAAAAGCGTGCCGTCCCAGTTGTGTTTTCTGCACTGAAACACAGTCGCTACATCTTTGAGGTCGGCGCCAGAATCAAGCGCTTCTTGAGCTTCCGCAGCCCAAACGTTCAAGCGCTCAAGAGCATCGGGGTCAACTGAAACGTCATCGTCCATGACCCAAATCCAGCGATGTCCAGCTTTGTAGACCTCTTCAACACCGCGCGAAAAACCACCAGCTCCGCCAGTGTTTTCCTCCATGCCGACATATTTCTCAACGCCAAACTCCTCCGCCAATTCTTTCGTGAGCGGCGAGTTCTCGTTGTCAATCATGATAATTTCACTAGGCTGCACCGTCATAGCGCGAAGCGATTCCAAAAGAACTCGCAAAAGCTCGCGACGGTTGTAGGTCGTAATTACGATTGCCACATCAGGCGCAGTTTGTTTAGTTTCTTCGTTCATGAATTCCTTTTCAATTGACGTCAAACATAAATTTTAACAAGAGAATGCACGCAAATCACAAAAGAAAAGCCCCAGGGCTTCTGGGGCAATTCTCGAAGTTTATAAAATTAGTAAAAACTAGCCTCTGCGACGCAAGAATTCTGGAATGTAGTCGTCATCTCCAGAAGGTGCTGAAGTGTAGTCAACACGAGCAGGCTTTGGAGCAGCAGCTGATGGAGCTGAGCTTGCAGCAGGACGGTCGGTCGATGAGAACAGGCCAGCTGCGCCAGTCGATGAACCAAAGTCGGCCTTAGTTTGACGAGGTTGGTTCTGGAAGCCTGTAGCGATAACAGTTACGCGAACCTGAGCGCCGAGGTTTTCGTCGATGATTTGTCCGTAAATGATGTTTGCGTTTTCGTCAGCGCAAGACTCAATTGTTCTAGCAGCGTCAGCAACCTCGGAAAGTGTGAGGTCAGCACCGCCTGCGATTGAGAACAGAACACGAGTAGCGCCAGAAATCGAAGTCTCAAGCAGGCTTGAGTTAGTAGCAGTTTGAGCTGCGTCAAGTGCGCGATTCTCGCCCTCGCCAAAGCCAATGCCCATCATTGCTGTGCCAGCGTCCTTCATGACTGTGCGGATGTCAGCAAAGTCGAGGTTAATGAGGCCAGGAATTGTGATGAGGTCGGTAACGCCCTGAATGCCCTGGCGAAGTGTGTCGTCGGCCAAGCGGAATGCATCGAGCATTGAAGTTTTCTTATCAACAATCTCAAGAAGACGATCGTTAGGAATGACAATCATTGTGTCAACGCGTGAAGAAAGAAGTTCAACGCCTTGGTCAGCTTGGTTTCTGCGGAGGCGACCCTCAAATGCGAATGGCTTTGTAACAACGCCAACTGTCAAAGCGCCAATTTCGTCACGAGCAATTTCTGCAACGATTGGAGCAGCGCCAGTGCCTGTTCCGCCACCTTCGCCGCATGTAACGAAAACCATGTCGGCTTCTGCGAGAACTTCGCGAAGTGCATCGCGGCTTTCCTCAGCTGCTTGGCAACCAATTTCAGGATTTGCGCCAGCGCCAAGACCACGAGTGATTTCTTCGCCAATGTGAACTGTTTTATCTGCATTGCTCATCATGAGAGCTTGTGCATCGGTGTTAACTGCGATAAATTCAACGCCCTGAACACCGGCTTCTACCATGCGATTAATGGCGTTTGTGCCGCCACCGCCAACGCCGACAACCTTGATATTGGCTGAACGGTCAAGATTCTGATTCACCATTTTTCCTCCATGGATTCTTTTGTTTCGTTTAAGCTGCATTTAAACAGTGAGCGTGAAAATTCTCCACACAATTTACCATTATAAGCGTTTTTATGAAAACACCCCGTAATAACGGGGTGCAGGGTTTCTAAAACGAGTGTTTAAAAAATTTGCTTACAGGTCCTCAGGGTCGTCGACAATCTCAACATTGTGAGCATGTTCTTTTTCAGAAATGTCGCTGACTGGCTTTTCAAGGCCTTCAATTTTGATGCCTTTTTTCTCAGCGTAATCCCAAAGGGCTGCGTGAATGCCTTCTTCTGCCAAAAGCGAGCAGTGAACTTTCACTGGAGGCAGGCCGTCGAGCGCCTCCATAACAGCCTTGTTTGTGACCTCAAGAGCCTGCTGAATTGTCTTGCCTTTGATGAGCGTTGTTGCCATCGAGCTTGTTGCAATTGCAGCTCCGCAGCCAAAAGTCTTGAACTTTGCATCGCGAATGACGCCGTCGTCATCAATGTCGAGATAAATGCGCATGATGTCGCCGCAAACAGCGTTGCCAACTGTGCCGCATGCGCTACAGTTAGGAATTTCGCCAACGTTTCTCGGGTTGGTGAAGTGATCCATCACCTTCTCTGAATAATCCATTGCCATGGTAAATCAACTCCTAGTTACAGTTTGGAACACCATTTTCTTTGTAATATTCAATGATGCTCTCGTAGTTTCCATTCTTAAAGTCTTCATAAAGTGGGCTCATAGCGCGAAGGTTGCCAATGACTTTCACGAGCGAATCGCATGCGTGATCAATGTCGGCAAGTGTCGTGTCGCGGTCAAGCGTGAGTCTCATTGAGCCGTGCGCAATTTCATGCGGAAGACCAATAGCCAAAAGAACATGCGATGGATCAAGCGAGCCAGAAGTGCAAGCACTGCCCGAAGAAACGCAAACGCCGTTGCCAGCCATTTGCAAAAGCATGCCCTCACCCTCGATGAACTCGAAGGAAATGTTTACGTTGTTAACAAGACGACCTTCCCAGTCACCGTTCAGTTTGCAGTGAGGGATTTCGCTCAAAATGCGAGTGATGCAGTGGTCGCGAAGTTCTTTCTCGCGAGCCATGTCCTCTTCAAGAGTTGCACGCATGAGCTCGGTTGCTTTGCCAAAACCAACGATGCCAGGAACATTTTCGGTCGTTGCACGCTTGCCACGCTCTTGAGCGCCGCCGTCCATGAAAGTTTGCAGCTTGCAGCCCTTGCGAATGTAGAGCGCACCAACGCCTTTTGGTGCATGAAGTTTGTGTCCGCTGACGCTCATGAGGTCAACGCCGAGGTCTTGCACGTCAACTGGCATGTGTGCGAATGCCTGAACAGCATCGGTGTGAAACATCGCTCCACCTTGAGGAGACGTGCCAGCACCGTGTGCATGAGCAGCTTCTGCGAGCTCTTTAATTGGCATAATTGTGCCAATCTCGTTGTTTGCAAGCATGATTGTGACAAGAATTGTGTCGTCACGAAGTGCATTTTTCAAATCCTCGACAGAAACACGTCCGCCCTGGTCAACAGGGAGATATGTCACCTCGAAGCCTTCCTTTTCAAGAGCTTCGCATGAGTGAAGAATTGCATGATGTTCAACTGCAGAAGTGATGATGTGTTTGCCCTTTGCAGCGTGTGCATGAGCAGTGCCTTTGATTGCCCAGTTGTCGCCTTCCGAACCACCGCTTGTGAAGAAAACTTCTTTAGCTGTGCAATTGAAAGCGTCGGCAAGAATGTTTCGCGCATCGCGAACTGCGTCAGATGCACGCTGACCCAGGCCATAAATCGACGATGGATTTCCGAATTCCTCAGTGAAATAGGGAAGCATTGCGTCGACGACTTCCTGACGAACGCGTGTAGTGGCCGCGTTGTCCAAATAAATTGTTTCCATTTGCTTTACTCCCAGAACTAAATCTGTGTATTATTACCACTATTTTTATACATCGAGGAAATCGATTGTCAATACAATTAAAAATATTTTTAATCTTTTTTACACAAGCGGAAATGAAAATTCGCAACCCCAAAGGCTTCGATTTTCTAGCGGAAAACCGCTAACCAAATTTTCAACTAGAAAACTAACCCACGACCAGGGAAAATCCAACAATCGCATACACACTTTTTGTCCGAGTGGAAAAATGATTTAAACCAATTTTTTGGGCTAAAAAAAGGAGGTCTAACTGGGAAAAGTAGACCTCTTCATACACACTTTTTGTCCTATAAGCCTAAACCTAGCGCCGCTCACCTGCCACGCATAAAAAAAGGAGCCCCGAAATGGAGCTCCTTTAATGCGTTTATAAAAGTTGGCAGTTAAGCCGCGTTTTTATATTGCGAGTAGTGTCCTATTCGTAGCAAGTTGCGCCGAGGAACACAAGACCAGTTGTGCCGATTGGGCCAAAGCCTTCGATCTTGCTTGAGTCGTAAGCAGTGCCCGTCTCGCGGTGGAAGAGTGGGTAGATTGGGCAGTTCTCTGCGATGATGTCGAAGCAATCATTCCAAAT
>JAUMVS010000211.1 GCA_030530045.1 Phoenicibacter congonensis | reverse complement strand
TCAATTCTGCTTGATGGCAAAATGCCGATTGGTGACCTCGTTGAACTTTTGGGCTTTGAGCCCGAGGGTGCAAGCGATGTCGAAACAACGGCTGGTCTCGTGTTAAAATTGCTTGACCGCATTCCGTCAGTGGGTGACGCGACCTCCATCAAAAAGGAGCTCATGGACGAAACTGTTGAGGCGGAATTCGAAGTTATCAAGATGGATAATTTGCGTGTTGATACGGTCTTGCTCGTCATTGACCGTTTACCGAAATAGACGTATAATTCATAATTCCATTGCGAAATTGCCCGGGTGGCGGAATGGCAGACGCGTCGGTCTCAAAAACCGATTTCTTCACGGGAGTGTGGGTTCGAATCCCACTCCGGGCACCATTGGTTCTTACTTTTAAATTGGAGGCGTAAATGTTAAGCGCTATCGTAGTCGACGACGAAAAACCAGCACGTGACGAACTAACCTTTCTGCTCAAAGAAGTTGGCGGGGTAGAAGTAGTTGCAGAAGCAGGCTGTGCCGCTGAGGCTATTACAGCGCTGCAAAATCACCCTTGCGACGTCCTGTTCCTCGACATTAACATGCCTGATGCGAACGGTCTCAAGCTCGCAGGCGCACTTCGCACGCTCAATTTCCCACCAGCAGTTGTGTTCGTTTCGGCCTACAGTGAATATGCAGTCGATGCTTTCGAGGTGAAAGCAGTTGACTATCTCTTGAAGCCAGTTGACGAGAAACGCCTGAAGAAGGCCATCGAGGCTGTCGAGAAAAGCGTTGCGTTCCAGCACAAGGCGCAGAAGGGCAAACAAATTGCATGCGAAAAGGCAGGCAAGAAGGTCATGGTGAACGCTTCTGACATTTTGTTTTGCACGGCTCGCGACGACTATGCCTATGTCGAGGCCAAGGACGGAAAATACTTCGCCCCATGCTCGCTTTCTAACATCGAAAAGCAGCTCGACGGCTTTGGCTTCATGCGCATTCACAGAAGCTACCTCGTAAATCTCAATTGCGTCGAGGAAGCTGTGACCGCCGAAAACGGTGCAATGACGCTCAAAATCGCAAACACCGATTTCGAGATTCCAGTTTCTCGCAGAAAAATTCCGCTGCTCAAAAAAGCGATGCAGCTCTAACTTTTGAATTCAAAAAATGACATCCTCAAAAACGTTGTAACTGAAATTGAGGAAGAAATAGAGGTAGAAAAGCCGAAGATTATTCCGGTTGCGGCTAAGGTGTTCTTCGGAGTTTTCATCGCCTATTCCCTGGTCACCATTGTCACCACGGCTTCGAGCTTCTGGGGCTACCTTTTGTGGGTAATCCGGACCGGCGCTAATGGCGCGGGCACAACCACTGCATTCACAATCGTGCTAAACGTTGTGTTCGGTGGCCTTTTGACTCTTGGCAACCTCACGCTGGGCATTCTGCTTTTGATGTCGAAGCGGAAGTCATGCGCACGCTTCATCTATTGGCTCTACGTCGTAATCGGCGTCGAAATGACGACCGAGGTCCTGCTTGAGGGCATCCACATCAAGCTGCTGGCCTATTTAGTCGGCATCATCGTTTTAATCGCGCTTCAGATTTACCTTGACCCTCAGCTCGCTAAAGAGCGTAAAGATTACAGAGAAAAAATTGAAGACGAGTGGAAAGAAGAGCAGGAAGCTGGCGTTATCGGTTTTGACACATCGGGTAAAGGCGCCATTGAGATTAACTTCTTTAACATTTTCTGGATCTTTATTTTCTGCTCGGTTGTTGGTCTGCTGGGTGAGGAAATCTATCATTTTCTTGTAGTCGTGCCAGGCGAAATCCAGGATCGCGCAGGTGTCTTGTTTGGGCCGTTTTCGCCAATCTATGGCTTTGGTGCAGTGATTATGTCGATTATGCTCAACCGTCTTCATAAAGCGCCAATCGTTATTACATTTGTTGCTAGTGCCATCATCGGCGGCCTATTCGAAGTTGCCGTGGCCTATTTTATGCAGTATGCATTTGGTGCTGTTGCTTGGGATTATTCGAACGAAGTTCTGCCGCTCTTTGGCGGTCGCACATGTTTGAAGTTCATGGTGATGTGGGGTCTTGCTGGCTGTATTTGGTTGAAGGTAATGATGCCGACGGTCGTCAAAATCGTCAACAAAATTCCATGGAACTGGAGATACTCCGTTACGTCAGTTTGCACTGTTCTCATGCTCATAGACGCCATCATGACGCTGCAATCGCTCGACTGCTGGTACATGCGCGTTTCCTACGGCGAAGACGCTGCAAACGCTTCTCACATCACTCAATTCTATGCAAAATATTTCGACGACGACTACATGAACAACCGCTTCGAGTCCATGACCATCGTCCCAGAAACCTCCGTCCGCGGCTCCCAATAAAGCCCCAAGCCTCCAAGACTTCCAAGTTAGTCTCCGGCGCCGCACAGAACTCATCGTCCCCATTTAGCAGTCGGAAATTTTGCGTACTTCGCTACGTGAATTTGGGAATGCCTTGTAGCAACAATAAAAAAGTGGTGGGTTCCTAGTGGAGCGAAAACAAAGCTGAGCTAGCAGATTCGCGCGAACGGAAATGGCGCTTGATACAGGTTGATCTTCGAGGTTAATTTCGAGCTATTTTTTCAAGTTTTGAATTCGAGCAAAATT
>JAUMVS010000210.1 GCA_030530045.1 Phoenicibacter congonensis | reverse complement strand
TGCGTGCCGTTATCAAACGATACGGCTGTAAGCGAGCCGGCGGTGAGTTTGCGGAGCGTCTTTACCGCGAGGGAAATGCCTTCCTCCCAGCGATCAAGCCCGTCGGCGCTTTCGCAAAGCCGGATATAATTTCCCATAAGCTCAAGATATGCGCCGAGGTAGGCATCTACGGAGTCCGCATTCCCGATGCGGAGAAGCCTGCCGTCCGTGTATCTGTATACGCCTGTTATCCCGCCCGATTCAATGAGACGCGCCGTGTGCCAATTGAGATATTCCCTGACACACATGACGTCTTCTTCATGCACCTCAAATCCGTGAGCGCCTGCAAGAAGCCCCAGAGCGGCATGGCAGGCGAAATAGGGGTCAACGTCCCCGGCCTTTTCGCCGTTCATGTAGATCTGACCGTCAGCACCCTGATTTTGCCGTATCCACTGCTTTTCGGCGGCGATAAGCGCGCCGAGCCATTCCGTATCCGCACGGTATTTTTCCTGATTTCTGCGCATAAAGCTCCTATCCGCAATAAAATATGCCGAGGCAAGGACGGAGGCAAAAAGCAAGACTGCCGCGATAACGCGCCATGTGCGGCCGGCATGGTTCATCCCTGAAAAATCTTTCATACCTGCCGTCAGTCTTCGCAGTACTCATAAAGCAGCTCTATATTGTCGTCCAGATAAGCGAGCCGCTTTTCTATTGTACCCGCAAGCTGTGTGACCGCCTCCTCATAGCTGCGAATGTCTCTGGAGCGGCCGTTGGCAGTGCCTGTCAGCAGGTTTTCCGAAAATGAGAAAGCCCAGACCTTGAAATTGCGTTCAATCGCGCCGCCAAGCTCCTCCTGATAAGACGCAAGAAGCCGGTGTATATGCTCATCCGACAATGTGCTCTGACGGAGAGAGCGGTAGCGTGCGGCAACCTTGTCTATAAAGCTCCTGTCCTGACAGAGCCGATCCATCCACGAGTTGCTGACCGTGCGGAAGCCTGTCTCATCGAGGCTGTACCATTGGTAATTGTCGAATGCGTTATTGAAGTCCCATACCGCAAGCCGCAATTTTCCCGTCAGCTCCTTATAGGCATAGGTTGAAAGGTTTCCCGCGTCATAGTTCATGGCAAACTCGTTGATAATGAAATAATCGACCCAGTTGTCAACATCTATGTACGCGGCGTAGCCGGTATCCGCATCGCGGAAGGAATCCGAATACAGCGCCTTTTCAAAAGCCGATATGTCGTTTATGATATATTCAAGCTGCTCACGCGTCACATTTTTTGCGGAGGGGTAGAGCAGATACAGCGCATTATTGGTGTGTCCCAGGCGCTTGCCGTAGGTTTCCAGCTCCTGTCCGTCGGTATCTATCCTGTCACGGTTCACAACGTAAGCACACTCGCCCGAGAGAAGACCGAACTTTGAAAGGCGCAGTCTGCTTTCGCCGTTGCTCACAGGCTCCACGGCAAGATAAACGCCCTGATACTTCCCGTCCTCAAAAAGCTCGACAAATCTTGAATCCGGCGCCCAGCCGTCAAGCTCCCGTGCAAGATCATAGCAAAGCTTGTTGCGCATAAGCGTTTTGTCGAGGTAAGGTCCGTTGAGCACCCATT
Source organism: Phoenicibacter congonensis (assembly GCA_030530045.1). GTDB lineage: Bacteria > Actinomycetota > Coriobacteriia > Coriobacteriales > Eggerthellaceae > Phoenicibacter > Phoenicibacter congonensis_A. The sequence goes on along the minus strand of JAUMVS010000210.1, from coordinate 1,044 downwards.
CGCTGTCAGCGCCCATGCCTGCAAGCGGAACGGCCTTTTCCCCGTCGGAATCCTGTTTGAGAAACTTTATGCGGTACTGCTTCTTGTCGAAATTATTGTATGAGGAAGCGCCGCGGTATTTTATCTCCGCACGGTATATTGCATTAGGCACGGAATAGACCGACTGTTCACTGCCGTCTGCGTCAAGCAGGGCGATGTATCCCGGAATATTGCTCTCCTTTTTTATCTGCTGTCCCTTTGTGTTGATATAAAGCACGGGCAGACTTGTTGAAAACTCACCTATGCCGTAATAATCAAGCGTTCCGGCGTCGGGGGCTATCCAGTCCGCCATTTGTTCGGCGGTAATGCTTTCCCGTTTTTTTGCGGCGGTCTGCGCGCTTCCGTTTATCAGGCTGTTGCCCGCAAGCATGGCGCACAGCATGACGAGCATCATCAGAGCGCAGGCGGCTATACGGCAAAGTCTTTTCATAGCGTTACCTCCCGCACGGTCTTATTGGGAAAGCTCATCCTTCTGGTCTATCACGTTGATGCGCTCAACACCGGTGATTTTTATCAGCTTTTCTGAAATGTCGCTCTGATTTTTCTTTGACGCACGGCGGAGAAGCGCCTCGTCAACGGAGTATACAAGCTCAAAGCCGGAGTCGGTCACGTTGCGCATGGACGGCTGGATATCGCGGTCAAAATAACTTGCAAGCTCCGCTTCGATGCGGCTGAGCGCGGTAAGCTTTCCCTGAATGACAAGCAGCTTTGAAGACGATGTGAAGCCCTTTCCGGCAATGATAAGGAACAGCAGCAGGAATACCGAGCCTACGGATATGAGCGCATACTGCGACACGCCGCACCCGATGCCCACCGCGATCGCCCAGAAGATGAATGTGGCGTCGCGCACGTCCTTCACGGCGGTGCGGAAGCGTATGATGGACAGTGCGCCGACCATACCGAGAGACAGCGCGACATTGTTGCTGATAACGCTCATGATCATTGTCGTGATAATGGTGACAGAACCGAGGGAGACGTTGAATTTCCGGCTGTACAGACTGCCGG
>JAUMVS010000209.1 GCA_030530045.1 Phoenicibacter congonensis | reverse complement strand
AACGGCAAGCTGACTCTGATTGCTTCTACGACGGAGAATCCATACTTCTATGTCTACAATGCCGTTCTCAGTCGCTCCACAGTGTTTGAGTTCAAACCATTGGAACCGGAGGACGTTCGGCCTGTTATTCAGAGGGGGATTCGCCGAATGGGGGAGGACTTACAGCGCTTGGTCCATTGGGAGGATGGCGTCGACGAATATATCGCCCGCAGCTGTGGTGGTGATGTCAGAAAATCACTCAACGCGGTGGAAGCTCTCTTTGCTGCCCACGCCCAAGACCGTGGAGAAATTGAGCTGACGTTAGAAGAGACGAAAGAGGTAGCCCAACGTTCCGCCAATCGCTACGACAGGGACGGCGATGTGCACTATGATATTCTGTCGGCCTTTCAGAAGTCCATCCGTGGCTCAGATCCGGACGCGGCCATTCACTATCTGGCTCGCCTGCTGGAATCCGGTGACCTGATCTCTCCCTGTCGCCGTTTGATGGTCATTGCCAGTGAGGATGTGGGCTTGGCTTATCCTCAGGCAGTTCCCATTGTAAAAGCCTGCGTTGACAGCGCCAATATGCTGGGTCTGCCGGAAGCTCGTATCCCATTAGCGGAAGCTGTGATTTTTTTAGCGACAGCCCCAAAATCCAACAGCGCGATCATGGCCATTGATCAGGCTATGGCCGACGTGCGAAAGGGGAAAGGCGGGCAGGTCCCCGTGATCTTGCGGGACTGCCATTACGGCGGCGCAGAGAAGCTGGGACATGGCCAAGGGTATCACTACGCCCACAACTATCCCCATCACTATGTCAAACAACAATATATCCCAGATGATCTAGTGGGCAAGAAATATTATGAGTACGGCGAAAACAAAACGGAGCAGGCGGCAAAACGGTATTGGGACCTCATCAAAGGGGAAGTCTAGTCAAACGTTGTGCCGATCTCTGGGCCGTTCCAATCTGGGGGAGAATAGACCCAGTGGGAGAGTTGACCGGATGTGATAGAATAGAAAAGGGGAGGAGGAGTTGTTGCTTCTCCCAGCCGCTGGAGTATGTTGAGTTTTACTTTCATGCGGTCTGGCTGTATCGCTTTGCAGTACACAGCAACGGCGTCGTTTTCTTTGATTCCTTCTGTTTGGTCGGCGAGGGCGGCGAGATTTGGGGTCAGTTCGATAAACGTTCCGTATGGCTTCTGGCTGCGGACCAACCCGGTCACAGTCATTCCGGGAGCAAATCGGGCCGCATTTTCACTCCAGGTCCCCAGCAGTTCCTTGTGGGACAGCGTGATACGGTTTGTTTTTCGGTCCTTTTCTGCCAGCACAACAAAAATCTCTTGACCAATGGAAAAACGCTGTGCTGGATGGGAGATGCGTGCGACAGAACAGCGTGCGATCGGAAGCATGGAAGTCACCCCGCATCCTATGTCTACAAAGGCTCCAAAGGGGGCCAGATGCGTTATGGTGCCCGGTAAAACAGTACCGAGAGGCCGATCCAAAAGCGCTGCCAGGGTGTGCTCCTGAGCCTGCCTGCGGGAGAGAAGTAGTGTGCCGTCTGACAGGACAGAGGAGACCATACACATTGTTGGTTTCCCCACACGGGAAAGGATAGCAATTTCTCGAACCGTACCTTCTCGGATCCCAAGGGCGGTTTCTTCGCGCGGGATCACGCCGGTAAAGGGGCCCAGCTGTACTTGTAGATCATGCTCAGGGGTGCAGAGTATCGTGCGCCCTTCTAGGATCGTTTGCTTTGTCTGGGCCTGTGCCAGGGTGTGCAGGCTTTGGCAAGCGGCTTGGTTGCCCGGTGTATAGAGAAGGCGCCCCTCTGGAGGATATGAAACAACCATTGATACACGTCCTTTCTGCAAGGTCTGCTACAACCCTATTCATCTTGGAAGAAAAACTTTCCTTTGTTTGATTTAAGCCATACGAGGAGGTGTCAGAACCATGGACATACGACCCGGCGACGTGCTGGAAATGAAAAAAGAGCACCCTTGTGGTGCCCGCCGTTGGGAGGTCCTTCGGGTGGGGATGGATTTTCGCCTCCGCTGCGTCGGCTGCGGCCGGGAAGTGATGCTCCCACGAAAGAAAGCAGAAAAAGCGTTAAAAAAAATCATCCTCTCAGCAGAACGCGCAGAGTGAATCAGGAGGTATTTGTATATGCGTTACGAAGGTCAGATCTATCGTCCCCCAGGAGAGTGGCGGAGCTATTTGCTCCAATGCACGGTGGGATGTTCTCACAATAAATGTACATTCTGCGGAATGTATAAGACAAAGAAGTTCCATGTGCGTCCGATGAAAGAAATTATCGAAGACATTGCGATGGCGCGGGAATACTATGGGCCAAACAACGTGGATAAGGTCTTTCTGTGTGATGGGGATGCCATTGTGATGCGGCAGGAGCATCTCTTACAGATCTTGGAAGCCTTATATGCGGCGTTTCCGCATCTGCGGCAGGTCACGGTTTATGCCGGCACCCGAAGCACCATGACCAAGACCCAGGAGCAGTTGAACGAATTGCGTAAAGCTGGCCTGACCAGGGCATACTTGGGGGTAGAGTCTGGTTGGGATGAGCTGCTGAAAAAGGTCAACAAGGGGGTTACCTCAGAACAGATGCTGCAAGCTACCTCCATGCTGAAAGCAGCTGGCATTGATCTGTGGGTCATGGTGATCTTGGG
>JAUMVS010000208.1 GCA_030530045.1 Phoenicibacter congonensis | reverse complement strand
CTTTGATGAGAATGTAGGTAAAACTCTTGATGTTCATGAATATCAGGTGTATCAAATGACTTATGATATGATCGTACAGGAGTTCGGCAACGACCAGACCATCACCGATGTATCCGTTGTAAATGTCAACACAAATCTAAGTGCCTCCACGCCCGTTGCCTTTACTGCGCAGCCGGGTGCCTCGTGCGCCGATAAATTTGACATTACCGAAGAGATGTGGGAGGCTGCGCGACCTCTGGACGATATAATAAAGAATACCGATACGCCCCGTGCCCCCATTGCAGGCGGCAAGTATTGGTACAGCCTTGTGCTCACCGCCAAGCCCGGCTATGAGTTTTCGCGGGATTTTTCTGAAAATAGTGGAATTAAAGAGGGCAGCGGCGTTACCTTTACCGTGAACGGCGTTTCCTATACAGGAAGAATCGCTGTGAGTGCCGACGGTAAAACCCTTACCGCGTGGGAGTTTATGGATCCGGTCACGGTGCCGAAGAACACCGACGCTTCCGCCATTACCCAGGTAAACATTGAGAGCCTGTATAAATATGGTGTAGGTGATTCTCCCAGAAAAACGGCAGAACCGTTTGATGAAGAAGCAGACAAATATGAGATCGTATATGAGTGTTGGGAAGAAATGGAGAACGGCGATCCGGTTGCGTTCTGGTATTCCGATGAAAGCCGGTATACCCCTTCTATGAAGAGAATCACGCAGTTTGAAGACGGCAAAAGCTATATGTATTCCATTGAACTGAGAGAAAAGGCCGGATACACCTTTGCCGACAATTGCATTGTGAGGATAAATGTCAGGCCGCAATCTACTGTTATAAAGACGCAAAACGGATTGTTTATTCCGGCAATTGACACCATTCATCCGGCGATGCCGAAGGAAATTGAAACTGTTGAAATCAACAATGCAACCTTGTCCTTTAGGGACGGCGACAAGCCTGTGTTCACCGGAACCATACCGGACAATGAAAAATATGTGTTAGTCTTTGAGGAATGGAAAACCGACGGTGAATGGACGCGTTCCGATGAGTGGTTTAACGATGCTGATCATCACGGCGATGATAAGGATATAACCGCCTTTGATAAGAACAAAACCTACCAGTACAATCTCTATATCAAACTGACTGCCAAAGCCGGAGAAGGCGGTTGGGTTTTCGGCCCTAATACGGTGCTTAAAATTAACGGCAAAAAAGTTTCATATACCTATCGAAGCATCGAAGAAAATGAAAATGGCTACAGATACAGTTTTGGGGTTGCGACCGATCTGACTATGACGCCGAGCGGCTCGGCATCACATACTCATAACTACGGTACGGAGTGGAAATATGACGGTGCAAATCACTGGCATGAATGTGCCTGCGGCGACAAGGCGGACACGGCGGTGCACACCTTCAAGTGGGTTACCGACAAGGAAGCGACCGCAACCGAGAAGGGCTCCAAGCACGAGGAATGTTCCGTCTGCGGTTATATGAAAGCAGCCGTTGAAATACCTGCAACCGGTTCCGGAAACGGCTCGGCCAATCAGCCCGGCAAGCCCGGCAATACCTCTTCTCCGCAGACCGGTGACAACAACAGTCTTGCTTTGTGGTTTGCCGTTCTGTTCATCAGCGGCGGTGTTCTTGCTGTGCTTTGCGTTGCAAACAAGAAGGAAAAAGTAAAAACGCCTTGAAATAAGGTTGATATAAAGGAGGAACTCTTATGAAAAAAACCAAAAAACTATACAAAAATTCAGGAGTGAAAGTCAGTATGAAGTTGAAAACCGCACTTTTGATGCTGCTGGTGACGTTGTTGAGCCTCTCCGGCATCGTGACTGCGAATGCCGCCACAATTAAGGATGACGGAAAATACACGCTGATTCTTCAGTGCGGTCTTAACGGTCTGGACGGAAAAATCGACGGCGATTATTCAAAAATGATAAAGTTTGATGTTGCCGACGGCGACACAACGGTAAGCTTATCCGAATTGACTGCGGGCATACTTCCGTTCAACGGCAGAACCCAATTTGTTTATTGGGCAACGGATTGGACGGGCGAAACAAAAGTCGCAGAGAATATTCCCCTGTCCGATTTTAATTCCGAGGGAACTTTTTACTTAGAGCGTGAACCTGTGGAATACACTAACGGTCTTACGATTTATGCTACCTTCTCCGAAGAACCGTTAAAGGGAACAGGCACATATTACCTGACGCTTGACTGTCTCGGCGGCGAAGTAAACGGTAAGTATGAAATAACCATGACAAGCAGCTCGAGTGAGTATCAGACGGTTGACTTGACTAAATACACACCGGTAAGAGAGGGCTATACCTTTGTCGGTTGGGACTTAGACGGCAAGTATGTAACCTCCGTGCCGGCCGATTGCTTCAAAGAAAAGGATGTTGTGAAGGTTCTCGCAACATATACCAAAAATACCTTTGACAACGACGGTATAGTATTAACTCTTAATGCTAACGGCGGACAACTCAATGGTAAGGAGTCTAACACATACGACTATGTAGGCGGCAGAGACTCCGGAGCGTCAATGTCACTGTTGCCCTATGTTCCCGTAAGAGAGGGCTATACCTTTAACGGCTGGAACACCAAAAAAGACGGCAGCGGGGATAATTATAAGTATGTTTATTGGAGAATTTGGGATAATAACGAGGAAACCAATAAAGAATTTG
>JAUMVS010000207.1:1120-2690 GCA_030530045.1 Phoenicibacter congonensis | reverse complement strand
CTGCGCCCGGTCGTCATCGTCGATTATATCCGCGAGGCCTACATCTACGGCCCCGAGAACGTGCGCATCACGTTCGATAAAGAAATTCGCACGGGCATGAACAATTTAGATATGTTCAACCCGCGCATCCCCACCCTGCCCGTAATGGATGAAAATCTCGTGGTGCTGGAAGTCAAGTTTCAGCGCGTGCTGCCCGATTTTATCAAAAACCTGCTCACCGGCATTTCCGCGCAGCGCATGGCCGTTTCCAAATACGTGCTGTGCCGCCGCTTCGAGGAAAAGGATTTTTAAGAGGAACAAATGAACGAACCGCCGTCCACTCCGGACGGCGGTTCGTTGTTTTCAGCGGCTTTCTTTGAAAGGGGGCCGGGGGAAACTTTCCCCCCGGAAAGCCTCTCCTTAGAAATTCTTTTCGATCTTGTGGAACTTCACCGCGCAGATCGTATCCTGCACGGCCTCAACGACGAGCGCCGCGCCGATCACGCGCATGAGGGTCAGCGCCGTAGAGAAGGGGTTGAAGATGATAATCGCGCCCATCACGACGGAAACGCCCACGTAAATCAGCTCGTGCTGCCATTTGTCCACGCCCATGCGGCGCATGTCGAACGCCGTCTGCAGCTTGAAGATGCCGCCCACCAGCAGCGCGCAGCCGAACACGAACGGAATGAACGAGATCAGCGCATCGGCCAGCACGAACAGCATCACGCCCGCCAGCACCAGCAGCACGCCCGTAGCCAGCTGCCAGCCGCCCACGGCCTTATGCGCATCGCCGGTAAAATACAGGATCGACCGCACGACGCCCGTCACAATCAGCGCCGTTCCGATCATGAAAAACACCACGTTCGCCGTCGTCTGCGGGAACAGCAGCAGGAACAGCCCCAGCAGCCCTCCCAGAATGATGCCGGCCATACCGGCCATATTTTCCTTCAAAAACTGACGCATAAACACGCCTCCTTTTCACGGGAACAGTGTAGCACGGATGCGGCCCGCACACAAGCGCGAAGCGCTGGAATGTCGAAAACCGCCTCCCAAGCGGCGCTTTCGGCGTTCAATCAGGAATCGCATACGGCCGCGCTTCGCGCTTTTCGGCCGTAATCGCGTAGCGGAAGCCGCAGCGCCTGGCCAGCGCGCGCGCCTGCGCAAGCCGGAAGCCGACATAGTCCGCCGTGTGCGAATCGCTGCCGAAGGTGACGAACTCGCCGCCCAGCTCACGGAATCGCCGCACGATGCTCTCCGACGCGATCGGTTCGGCCGTGGCCTTCCAGCCGGACGTGTTGATTTCCAGCGCCTTGCCGCTCTGCGCGAGAATCACCAGCGCCGCGTCGATCTCGTCGGGCGCGTCCTGCCAGACGAATGGCCGCGTCTGCGGCGGATATGGCGCGAACTTGCACACATAGCCGAAATGCGCCAGCGAATCGTATTCCTCCGGCCGCCAGCTTTGCAGCTGCCGGACGCGGCATTCGGCGTACAGCCGGTACGCCTGCGCGCGCGTTTTGCCGGCAAAATAGCTTTCGCGCGCCATGCCGGGCTCGTAATACGGATCCACGCCGTCGATCAGGTGCATCGAAAG
>JAUMVS010000207.1:0-1110 GCA_030530045.1 Phoenicibacter congonensis | reverse complement strand
ATTGCTTCAGCCAGGCGCGAATCCTGTCGTGGCAGGCCGGGTTATCGCCGATTTCGACGCCCGAGCGGATGGTCAACTGCGGAAACGCCGCGCGGGCGGCTTCCAGGTCGCGCGCACGCGCGTCCATATCCGGCGGCACGTCCGTTCCCGGATCGGGGTGTCCGAACTCGATATGATCGGTAAAGCACACCTCGTCCAGCCCCGCGGCCAGCGCCGCGCGGCAGGCTTCGGCGATCGTCTGCCGCCCGTCCATGGAGTGATTGGAATGGATATGATAGTCAGCGTAAGGCATGAGCACACCTCTTTGTTCTGGTATAAACCGCAGCATATTGTAGCGCAGAACGGGCCGGTTGTAAACCTTGGCTTGAAACCCCGGCGGGAAATATGGTATAATCCCACTTCCGGGAAAGGAGAGAACGCCATGCAGGACGAAGCGCTCCGCGCGGCCATCGCGCGCCGCATCGCTTTTTATCGCCGGCAGGCCGGGCACACGCAGGCCGATCTGGCCGAAAAGCTCAGCTATTCCGATAAATCCATCTCCAAATGGGAGCGCGGCGAGGGCGTTCCCGATATTTATGTGCTGACCCGCATCGCCGAACTGTACGGCGTGACGGTAAACGACCTCATCTCCGAGGACGCGCCCCGGCCCGCGAAGAACCCGCCCTATCTGCTGGTGACGCTGCTTTCGCTGGGGTTGGTGTGGCTGGTGGCGGCGGTCGCGTTCTTCGTGCTGAAGCTGCTCGTCCCCGAAGCACCGAAGCTGTGGCTCGGCTTCATTTACGCGCTGCCGGTCTGTTCCATTCTGCTGATTGTTTTCTCCGCGCTGTGGCGCGGATGGATTGCGCGCGGCCTGTCCATCAGCCTGCTCGTATGGACGCTCGCCGCAAGCATCCACCTGACCGTTTCCCGCCCGCATATTCAGCTGGTGTATATTGTGGCGGGGGTTTTGCAGCTGCTGTGCGTGCTGTGGGTGCTGCTGTGCCTGAGGAAAGGGAAGTCATGAGAATTATAAAGGTGGAGAAAAACGGAACCGTCTGCGCCGCAGTGGAAGGAGACGGGCTCGCCGTCCGCGACGCGCAGAGCGCGCTTGATGTGCTGATGAGCGCAAAT
>JAUMVS010000206.1 GCA_030530045.1 Phoenicibacter congonensis | reverse complement strand
CAACCTTGCCCTTGATAGCGGCATCGGTGAGCACGCGGGTGGTTTCCTGGAAGGAAGCAGCAGACAGGAAGGAGTCGGTAGCCAAAGAAGCTTTAGTGATACCCAGCAGGATAGCACGGCCTTCTGCAGGAGTCTTGCCTGCTTCCAGCATCTCTGTATTCTGCTCTTCAAATTCTGCCACATCAACGTCTTCACCCGGCAGCATTGTAGTGTCACCGGATTCCTCGATGCGGATTTTACGCATCATCTGACGAACCATAACCTCGATGTGCTTACTGTTGATATCTACGCCCTGAGACTTATAAACGCCTACTACCTGAGATACCAGATAGTTCTGGGTAGCCTTCACGCCGCTAATACGCAGTACGTCATGCGGATTAAGAGAACCTTCGGTCAGACGGTCGCCCTTAGCGATTTCCTCACCCTCAACAACAGACAGCTTAGCGCCATAAGGAATCTGGTATTCCTGGTTTTCGCCATCCAGTGCCATTACGGTTACCTTGCGGCTGTTGCCTTCCTGGGTAATGTGTACGTGACCTGCAACCTCGGACAGAATGCCGGGATGTTTCGGTTTACGTGCTTCGAACAGCTCCTCGACACGAGGCAGACCTTGGGTAATATCGTCTGCACCTGCAACGCCGCCGGTATGGAACGTACGCATGGTCAGCTGAGTACCAGGTTCGCCGATGGACTGTGCGGCAATAGTGCCGACTGCCTCACCAACATCAACGTTCTTGCCGGTTGCCAGGTTGCGGCCATAGCATTTGCGGCAAACGCCGAACTTAGCCTTACAGGTAAGTACGCTGCGGATTTTAACCTTTTCACGCAGTTGGCAGATACGTTCTGCCATAGGCTCGGTAACATATTCATTGATATGATAAAGAATTTCACCATTTTCATCCAGAATATCCTCAGCCAGGTTACGGCCAATGATACGGTCATGCAGGGTTTCAATGATGGTTTTCTCTTTTTTGCCTTCGGTAATTGCCTCAACCTCAATGCCGGCAATTTCGTTATTGCGGATACGCAGCTCCTTAACGGTACCGTCAGCCAGAACAGCGTTGATAATGTCTTCGGTCATGGTGTCGCCGGTATGTGCCAGCACCTCGCCTGCACCGTTAACAATATCTGCTGCTATCTCTTTGCCGTTGAAGTTATGCATCATTGCTTCCTTCAGCACATTATGAGCAAAGGTATCGCTGATGTTGATGCGGACATTTTCGATATCCTCACCATTCATATCTTCGTCGGAATAGAGATTAATTTCTTCAACACCTGCATCGTTGAGCTTAGCAAAAAGCTCTTCGGTGATGTTGGTATCTGCTTCAGCAATCAGGTTGCCTTCTTCATCAAGTACGCCGGAAGCCAGGGTACGGCCCATAACCTTTTCGCGGATTTTGTTCTGGCTTGCACCAAGAACAGCCTTGCTCAGACGGCTGCGTTCCTTAACCAGGTTCATACCAACGATATCGCAATCATCCTCACGGACAATTACGTCCTGTGCAACGTCAACCAGACGACGAGTCAGGTAACCGGAGTCAGCGGTACGCAGTGCGGTATCGGCCAAGCCTTTACGAGCACCATGAGAAGAAATGAAGTATTCCAAAATGGTCAGGCCTTCGCGGAAGTTAGATTTGATAGGACGGTCAATGATACGACCGGAAGGATCGGCCATCAAACCACGCATACCGGCCAGCTGACGAATCTGCTGTTTGTTACCGCGGGCACCGGAGTCAGCCATCATGGAAACAGGATTGAACTTGTTCATGGTGGATTTCATCAGCTTATCGGTAACCTTATCGGTTGCTTCGTTCCACAGGTCAATTACCTTACGATAACGTTCGTCATCGCTCATCAAACCACGGCGGAAGAGGCGCTCAACCTTATCAACCTCATGCTCTGTTGCTTCCAGAATAACTTCTTTTTCAGCAGGAATCTGAATATCGGAGGTTGCGATAGAAATACCGGATTTACAAGCATTATCGTAACCCATTTTCTTAACAATATCCAGAATCTCGGCAGTACGCAGGTTGCCGTACAGCTTGTGAGCCTTAGCAACGAGTCTGCCCAATTCTTTCTTGTCAATCAGCTTGCCGAGATGCCAACGTTCAACTTCAACGGTTGTTTCCACAACATTACCGGAAGCATCCAGGCGCTTCTCAACAACCTGATCTTTTTCTTTATGATAGTAACGCATTTCCAGAGGCAACTCGCCATTGAAAATAGTATTACCTACAGTTGTAACTACCAGGGACATACCGGTTTCGCCGACAGCTGCACCCTTTTCCTCATCATAGATTTCGCTGTTGGGAATATAAACCTCGATAGGTACCTGCAGATCTACCGCATGGTGGAAGTAAGCCAGCTGAGCTTCGTCCACGCTGCTGTAGCGGGTTCCTTCACCCTTAACGTCCGGGTCATCCTTGCTGGTCTTTTCAATAGTCAGATAGTAGGAGCCCAAAACCATATCCTGTGTAGGAACAGCAACAGGCTTGCCGTCTTTCGGTGCCAGGATGTTGTTTACAGACATCATCAGCATACGTGCTTCAGCCTGAGCCTCAACAGAAAGCGGCAGATGGACAGCCATCTGGTCACCGTCAAAGTCAGCGTTATAAGCGGTACATACCAAAGGATGCAACTTAATAGCACGGCCTTCGGACAGGATAGGCTCGAAAGCCTGAATGCCCAGTCTG
>JAUMVS010000205.1 GCA_030530045.1 Phoenicibacter congonensis | reverse complement strand
AACGGGACGATGAGCCGTGCACAATGGGGACGATGAGTTGTGCGGCTAGCAGCACTCCAGCGCTTGCGCGATATCGGCGATGAGGTCGCTGGCATCTTCGAGACCGCAGCTCAGGCGCACCATGTCGGGGCTAATTCCGCAAGACTCAAGTTCCGCGTCATTCATCTGACGATGCGTAGCGTTCGCAGGGTGCAAACAGCAAGTGCGAGCGTCAGCAACATGCGTCGCAATTTGGCAGAGCTTCAAGTTCTTCATGAAAGTCTCCGCCGCCGCGCGACCGCCAGTGAAGCCGAAGCTGACGACGCCGCAAGTTCCGTTCGGCATGTATTTTTTCGCGGTCTCGTAGTATTTGTCGCCCTCAAGGCCAGGGTAGCTAACAAAGCGAACCTTTGAATGTTCGTTCAAAAACTTTGCCACTGCCAGGCCGTTTTCGCAATGGCGAGGCATGCGAACGTGCAGGCTCTCGAGCGAGCTGTTCAGGAAAAATGCCGCCTGCGGGTTCTGCATTGGACCAAGGTCGCGCATCAGTTGCGCGGTTGCTTTCGTGATGAATGCGCCTTCCTTGCCGAATTTTTCCGCGTAGGTCACGCCGTGATAACTCTCGTCGGGAGTCGTGAGACCAGGGAATTTGTCGGCGTGCGCCATCCAATCAAACTTGCCCGCGTCGACGATGACGCCGCCGATGTAGGCCGCGTGGCCGTCCATGTATTTCGTGGTCGAATGCGTCACGATGTCGGCGCCCCACGAAATCGGGCGACACATGACAGGTGTTGGGAACGTGTTGTCGACAATCAGCGGAACGTCGTGGTCGTGAGCGGCCCTCGCAAAACGCTCGATGTCGAGCACTGCAAGCGCTGGGTTTGCGATCGTCTCACCGAAGACGAGCTTGGTGTTTGGCTGAAACGCCGCCGCGAGTTCTTCGTCGCTGCAATCGGGAGCTACGAAAGTGCAGGTGAGCCCCATGCGGCCCATCGTGTGAGCGAGCAGGTTGTAGGTTCCGCCGTAAATCGCGGAACTCGCCACAACGTGGTCGTCCGCGCCCGCGAGATTAAAAATCGCGAGGAAATTTGCCGCCATGCCCGAGCTTGTGAGCATCGCCGCCGTGCCACCCTCGAGCTCGGCAATCTTTGCCGCGACGAGGTCGCAGGTCGGGTTTTGCAGGCGGCTGTAAAAATAACCGCTCTCTTCCAGGTCAAACAGCTTGCCCATGTGTTCCGATGTGTCATATTTCCACGTCGTCGATTGATAAATCGGCACCTGGCGAGGCTCCGCATTCCCTGGATGATAGCCGCCCTGCACGCATGTTGTCCCAAGTTCAGTCATGTTACTTCCTTTATTAATCGTTTCAATTTTTTATTTGCAGAAAAATTCCGCTGGCTTCCTCAAAACGCCAGCTAGCAATTTATGAGTATAACCCCTGCATACGCCGCATGGCACTCTATTCCGACAAAGTAGTGCATTTCATCCGATTGTTGCAAATGCATTTTTTCAACACGGCGCCTTCGCGTTAAAATAATTTGCTGGCGTGCATGCTGGTCCTGCACATTTGCCACGCGTGAGCGGCGCTTTCCCTGCGGCCGCGTTACGCGAATTCAATTCCGCAAAAGATTGGAGACGAGATGCCAATTCGCATCCCCGACGCGCTTCCTGCGACAAGCATTTTGGAGAGCGAAAACATATTTGTCATGACCGAGCACCGCGCGATGCATCAGGACATTCGCCCGCTACGCGTGCTTCTTTTGAATTTGATGCCGACAAAAATCGTGACCGAGACGCAAATTATGCGGAAACTTTCGAACACGCCGCTGCAAATCGAGATTGACTTGCTGCGCATCGCTAGTCACGAGGCGAAAAATGTTTCCGCCGACCACTTGAGCGCGTTTTATCGCACGTTCGACGAGGTCAAACATTCGCGCTATGACGGCCTGATTATCACTGGCGCCCCGCTCGAAACGCTCGATTTCGAAGAGGTCGATTATTGGGACGAACTCACGGAGATCATGGAGTGGAGCCTGACGAACGTCCACAGCGTTTTTCACGTCTGTTGGGGCGCTCAAGCTGGGCTTTATTATCATTATGGCATTCAGAAGCGCCCGCTTTGCAAGAAGTGTTTCGGCATTTTTGAGAACCGCCTGCTCAAGTCATCGTCCCCACTTGTCCGCGGCTTCGATGACGTGTTCATGATGCCTCATTCGCGGAATTCTGAGGTGCGCTACGAGGACATCGTCGCGAACCAGGGCCTCGAAGTCATCGCCTATTCCGATGAATGCGGAGTTTCGATTGCGAAAAGCACTAACTCGAAGCATTTCTTCGTTTTTGGGCACCCGGAATATGATCGCGTGACTTTGAAGGCGGAATTTGAGCGCGACCTCGAAAAAGGAATTGACATCGAGATTCCGCAAAATTACTTCCCAAACGACGACCCTCAGCGCGAACCAATTGTGACGTGGCGCTCGGAGGCTCAGCTGCTCTACACAAATTGGCTGAACTACTACGTCTATCAAACTACCCCTTACGACCTCGACACCATGTAGCTGGCTTGCCCTCGTGGGCTATTTTTGCGCCTGCACAACGGGGACGATGAGTGATTTTCGCTGCCTTGCACAACGGGGACGATGAGTGTTTTTGTTCCGCTTCTCTGGCGAGAAGCGGGAACCTCGACGCTGCAAACGAACCTGGACTGCATCTTTGCCCTGC
>JAUMVS010000204.1 GCA_030530045.1 Phoenicibacter congonensis | reverse complement strand
GGCTCGGCCAATCAAATTGAGAACTAAAGATGCGCCCAAGACTGCTAGTATCAGCAGTCCGTCGGCATTTGAAAGCTCACGCATCGGCAGCAGGCGAAGGTGCACGGTCAGGTTGTTAAAAAGCAGGAACACCAGCGCCGACGCAACAAATACTCCGCCGCTCAAAAGCATATATTTCCCGATCGGCAATTGCCGCTGCGACTTCTTAAAGCTGAGTGCGCCGAGTAAAAACGGCAGCACAAGCACGGCGACCGCCGCAATCCCGAAGTACAAGTCAATGCGCTCCTCGGCGTAAACGGATGTCAGCAGATCCACTGCTAAAAACAACGCAAACGCACGAACAAAGCCGTCCAACACGGCATACCTCACAGTTGACTTTCCCATTTTGTTTCACGCTCCCCCTTTTTTGCGTGTTAATTATGGTTTTATGTTGAAAAATAGCTAATAGCTATAATAAACGGCTTGCCATGCGTAAAAATAAAAAAACTATTGCAATCAGGGCGAGATATGACACATACGACTATTATACGACAAATATCATAGCTAAAACGCATAATATGGCATGGCGCTACTTTAATGCAATTGTACGATGCCAGTAGCAATCTTCCTCGTCTACATCTTCGGTGCATACCTTTATAATGTCACTGTCGATCAGATGCTCTATCCTTTTTGAAATGAAAGCAGCATCGCAGCCGCCCTGCCATTTGCCGAGCATTTTGCCCATGATCGAATACTGTGTTTGCGGCTCGCGCGTTACAAAGCCGAGAATGGTGGGGTCAAAAAAGTCCTCCTCCACGCCGACTATCGTGTCGTCGATCAGTATACGGAGCTCTGCGTTCTCCTTGACCATGCGCTGCCATGTTTCGGAATAGGCGAGCATCTCGTCATTTTCCAAAGGGTGTAGCTGTTTTGCGTAGTATGGGAAGTACTCGGGCTCAATGAACGCCCAATTTCTCACCTCATAAGGGCGATGGTCGGGTATGTTGTATGAATACCCGGGGCAGACGACCGTAAAGACCCTGTTGGAATAGTTCTTGGCAAAATTGCAAAACCAAAACAGACCGCATCGGTCGCTTGCGTTGTTGCTCAGCCACAGTCGCATATCTTTGTTTTCCTTGAAGCAGCGTTCCAAAGCTTCTTGCGCATCTATATTTTCTGACAATAAATCCTCGTATTCTTCATGCAGCTCTTCTTTTGTCACGCCGTCGTAGCAATACACCAGCGTTTCCGCTTCACGCTTAGCCTGCTCCTCAAAAATATCACAGTCGAGCCGCCCATAATTGAGGTGCAGTCCAAGAAAAAGAACGCCCTCGCTGTTAATTGACGGCTTAAATTCTTCCAGAAAAGCCGCCAGAGTTTCGCTGAAACATATATCGATCATGATTTCCTCCAAATTTAAGCTATAATACAGCACTTATCATAGCTGTTAGCTATGATTCGACAAGAGCACATCGGGCGTATCCTGCGGGAGGATATCTTTGCCGGAAAGAGTGGAGAGATTTGCGCTGTCGACGCAGATGCACTCGTCGACCCAGACGGTCATCGCTGGGTTGTAGTGCGTAATCGGGAAATCAGGTCCATAGTGATCATATGGTGACAAATCTTCTTCCGGCATGACTTCAAAAGAATCTTTTAGAAATACATACAGAAGCTTTTCGTCTTTCAGTCGATAGACGAGATAATTCTGCGTTTCATGATACCGAATTGGCGCTTGACCAAAGTAGAAGAACACATCGAGCAAGGTGTTTATCTTCCACAATGCAGGGGACTTCCTTCGAGCGTCGGTAATAATCGGCTCAGTGCCATTTGCAACTTGATATTGATAGCTTTTCAGGCGCTTAATATCGTGCCTAGTCATAAGGTCAACTTGTATAACGAGACTTATTATATTAAGGATTACGACAGCGGAAAAACCAATGCCAAACAATTCGCCCCTTGTAACTATAAACATAACCAAATCTAAAACAAATGCAGGCGGAGCCAGAATTCTTGAAAGTATGGTGGAATGCATTTGTCGAAATTCATAAAATCTTATTTCATTCTCGGTGTTGGGATAGAGAACAAAATAGTCGCTTTTCCACAAGGTAAAACCAAGCTTCTTCTTCCAAGGTTCAGCGGGAACATAATAGAAATATGTGTACCAATAGCCATCTTCGGCGTTTTTGTCGGAATACAAAGCCGTATATGGGAGATATGTGCCGAACCCATAATAAATAACAATGAGGGCAATAACAAAAAGAATAAACCGCAAGGGAAGGCTCAAGCCAATCGCAGCTCGTTTCGTGCAGAGTTCCTACTACCAATTTACCATCATCTGCCGAAATCGTCAATAAAAAAGCAGACAGGCGGGAAGCCTGTCTGCATTGGGTGGATAAATATAATAAAGTAGATGACGAGCGATTGCGATTTATGCCCCGTGCCGCTCACTTGAGCAGGACGCTTGCAACGGCGGCGTATTTGCCGTCGGAGCGGCGTGCGCCGAGAAGCCAGCCGCCGTCGATGGCCTTCTTGCACATGCGAAGCTCCTCGCCCTCCATGCATGCGGTGATGTACCGCACCTCCATCGTGCCGATGGGCAGCTGCGCAGCCTCGTCGGCGGTGAAGCAGTCGAGAAACGCACGGACATAGGCGACATTGTTCATGTGGCGGCCGATGTCGATGCTCGAGGTGCGCACGGTGAAGGTGTAGACCTCGTCGGCGTC
>JAUMVS010000203.1 GCA_030530045.1 Phoenicibacter congonensis | reverse complement strand
CACACAGGCAAGGTCACGACCGACAGCTCATCGGCCTGGCAGGCAACCATCGGGCGGACCACTCTCGAAGACTACGCCGCCTACGTCGACGAACTCCTTGCCACCGGCTTCGACCAGACCTACAAGCGAGATGACGAGTCGTTCTCGGGCACCAACGCCGAAGGCATCCAAGCGACCGTGCGCTACGCAGGCGCGAACAGGATGACCGTGCGCGTCGAGGCGGCGCAGGAGTAACGCACACGCCGAGATGTATTGAACCACTCTCCGAAACCGAGCTGGAAAGTATTTATCCATCCCAGCAAACCGCAGCCAGCGAGATGTCGGCAGCACCCAGAGCCACTCGCAATGCAGACCCGCTTACCCAGACGAACCGCAGGCTCGAAACGCCAGCGATGCCCAATAACATCCGCGACAGAAGCCGCCCCAGGTTCACTTGCACCCACCGCGCCTTCTCCAACCAATCCGCAACCTTACGGTGATGTCACCAACAACCCGTAAAACGCCGACAGGGGCGGGCGGGGTTCTCTTATAATGGGCGGCATTGCCCGATGGGCGGGCATGGGGGATACCGTCGAGCAGGTTGAGGGAGGCGAGCATGGACAACGCCAGCAAAAGCCCTGTCATCCAGGTGCGCGGCCTGCGCAAGGAATACCGCCTGGCAGACGACACCGTGGTGGCGCTCAAGCGCATCGACCTCGACATCATGGCCGGGGAGGTCTGCTGCATCTTCGGCACCTCTGGCTCGGGCAAGTCCACGCTGCTTAACCAGCTCGCAGGCCTGGAGAAGCCGACGCGCGGCTGCGTCTACATCGCAGGCGCCCCCATCTCTCGCATGAACGAAAACGAGCTTGCGGCTTTTCGCCAGAAGTACCTTGGGTTCATCTTCCAGGCCTACAACCTCCTGCCCGCGCTGACCGCCACCGAAAACGTGGCGTTGCCCCTCGCCTTCCGCGGCATGCCCAAGCGCAAGCGCGAGGCGCTGGCCCGCAAGATGCTCGCCCGCGTGGGCCTGGGCAGCCGGGCCGACCATTTCCCCAGCCAGATGTCGGGCGGCCAGCAGCAGCGCGTAGGCATCGCGCGCGCCTTCGTGACGCGGCCGCGCGTGATGTTCGCCGACGAGCCCACCGGCAACCTCGACTCGAAGACGACGGCCGAGGTCATGCAGATGATCTGCGGCTTTGCGCGCGCTCACGGCCAGACCATCGTGCTCGTGACGCACGACCCCAACATGGCGGCCTACGCCGACCGCATCGTCACGCTCATCGACGGTCTCATCGTGAGCGACGAGCGCGTTGAGCATCCCGCCGCCCCCACCGAGCCACCCGCAACCGCTACCGCCAGCGAACCAACCGACGCCGCGCCGCGCGACGCCGTTATCAAGGAGTAGGAATGCCGCTCTTCTCGCCCATCCCCACAACGCTGTGCACCCGCAGCGAACGTCGCCGTCAACTCGCGGCCGCCCTGGCTGGCGCCGCGCTTGCCATCTCGTGCGCCTCGGCGCTGTTTGTCGGCGGCACCCACAACGCCCTGGCAGAAGGCGACGTGCCCATCATCAGCGAGCAACCGGGCGGCGGTGAGCAGGGCGGCATCATCGTCAACCCTTTCCCCAACAATCCCGATCCCAGTCCGGCGCCCGCCCCCTCGCCTGCGCCCACGCTCATTGCCAGCCGCGCCGACATCCCCGCCCTGGCTCCCGGCCAGCAGGCTGAGGTGGAGGTGACGTTCGAGAACACGGGCGACACCGCGCTCATCCAGCCCGTCACCTCGTTCTCGACCTCCTCGGGACTCGTGCTCGTGGGCAACTCCTCCACGCTTGCCCTGCCCGACATCGAGCCGCACGGCAAGCAGACCGTCAAGATCACCGTTGCCGCACTCGACGGCAGCGCCAATGCCGCACAGTCGCTCGGCGTCGAGACACGCTTCAACTACGTGCGCGACGGCGCCCTCACCCAGGCGAGCGCGACCGACAGCGTGCCCATTCCCTGCGCTGCGGCAACGCCCGGCACAGGCGACAACCCCGACCAGGGCGGCGCGGGCGACGGCGGCGCAACCCTGGGCGACGGAAGCGGCGACGGTTCCGGTGACTGGGGCGGCGATGGGGGCGCAGACTGGGGCGGCAGCACGGGCGCGCCCGACTACTCCGACGGCATGGGCGGCTCAATCCAGCAGACCACGACGGCAGGCACCCCCGACAAGCCTGTGCCCAACGTCATCGTGAGCAACTTCTCCTACGGCGACGGCACAGGCGCTGTTGCCGCAGGCAGCACGTTCCCGCTCACGTTTGCCTTCACCAACACGAGCACCTCCCTCACCGTGGAGAACCTCGTGGTGTCGGTGGACACAGGCGACCAGTTCACCATCAACGGCGGCACGAACACCTTCTACTCGGCCTACCTGGGCGCGGGCGAGCTGCAACAGCAGACGCTCAACCTCAAGGCCATCTCCGGCGACAAAGCCGTGCCTGGCACCGTGACCATCGGCTTCAAGTACGAGTACGTGGAGAACAACGAGCGCAAGAGCGCAAACACCGAGGTCAAGCTCACGGTGCCGGTTTTCCAGCCCGACCGCTTCGAGCTCGCGAACCCCGTCGCGCCCGACTACGCCTCGGTGGGTGAAGAGGCCACCGTCACCATCTCCTACGTCAACAAGGGCAAGTCGGCCGTGTCCAACGTGGCCGTGAGCATCTCCGGCGAGGGCATCCACACCGAGACGCCCG
>JAUMVS010000202.1 GCA_030530045.1 Phoenicibacter congonensis | reverse complement strand
ATGAGAGCGATTCAGCTGCAGAAAACGTGCAGCGTGTTTTGGCATCTGCCGATTCCCACCCTGCCAAATGTGTGATTGATGGCAAAGTTGTTCGAGTCATTGAAGCTAAAGTTGCAGAACAAGACGCTGCCGCGGCTTCGGTTTCTTGGGCTGGGAAGAAGCTAGTTCTTAGCTGCGAGGCAGGGGCGCTGCAAGTTTTGCGCGTCAAGCCCGATGGTAAAAAGGAAATGGATGCTTCAAGTTTTGTCGCGGGAAGTCCCGCAATTCGCTCCGGCGAAGCAAGTTGGGGAGCAATTTAAATGGCAAAACTATCCGCCGCTCGCAAGTGCGCTCTTCGCACTCAAATCACTGCACGCGACAGAAATGTTTACCCCACGCATGTGGTTTATGAAATTTGCGACCATGCAAATTTGACGGAAGCCGACCGCAATTTTTGCGTGCTGCTCGTTCGTGGCGTCGCTAGCTATCAAATTACGCTTGATTGGGCAATCGACAATGCGCTTGATAAAAAGCCTAAGATGTCAGCAAAAGTGCGCGATGCCCTTCGAATTTCAACCTATGAACTTCTCTTTATGAAGAAGGATGCTCACGTTGTCGTGAGCCAGGGCGTTGAGCTTGTCAAATCTATTGCTAAAAATGCTGCTGGCCTTGGAAATGCAATTTTGCATAAAGTTGCAGAAATGGAATTGCCTGACGATTTTGCTCTGCAAAATGGTTTTCCTGCCTGGCTTTTTGACTATCTTTGTGAGCTTTATGGTGAGGAGGGTGCCAAAAATTTTGTGCACCTTTCAAACGATGAACCAAAGCTGCAATTCGTTGCAAATTTTTTGAAGCCTTCAAAAGAACCGATAGTTGGCGTGAGTGCTGCAATTAAGGCTGCCAAGCAAGGAAACGTTATCATCGCTGACAAATCGGCTCAAGCAATTGCCGAAGAAGTTGCGCTTGCAATGAAGCAATTCGGCTTGCAAAGCTTGCTTGAAGTTGGCGCGGGGCGCGGCACGAAAACTGCACTCATCGAATCGTTTTTAGCAAGCATCGGGCACAAGATTTCTGTTCATGATGTTTTGGACAACGCCGAAAGTCGCCTGCAAAAACTGCAGGAAAAATGCGACATTAGCGATTTCCAAGTCACAAATGTCATTTGCGAGGACGCAACAACCGTGTCGCTAAATAAAAAGTACGATTTCGTGTTTATCGACGCACCTTGCACAGGTCTTGGAACTTTGCGTCGCCACCCTGAAATCAAAAGCAGAATTACAGAGCAAGAAATTCTCGATTCTGCGAAATTACAGCTCGCAATTCTTAAAAACACTTCGAAGTTTGTATCTTCCGATGGCCTAATTTTTTACTCCACGTGTTCTGTGGCCAAAGAAGAAAACGAAGGCGTAATTGAGAAATTTTTGAGTTCAGACGCTGGCAAATCTTTTGTGCTGGACCACACGGTTAGACAAGCTAACTTAACGAACGTTACCGATGCGCATTACTGCGCGTGCCTGAAAAAATAGATAATTGCTAAAAGGTTGGTTTTCGATACAATTCTTTGAACAAAACCTAACTTTTATATATAGATAAACGATTTTTGACGAGAATCGAACTAGGAGTGAATATGCAGGTCGAACTTTTATATCACACACCCGACGTAGAACGAGCAATCGCAACGGCTGCACGCCTGTGTTATGCGCCTGTTGGAGCAAGCGAACTCATGGAAACCATGCCACAAGATCGCATCGACAGTGTTCTTTCGACAATCATGAAGGGCGGCCATTTCTCGACGCTTGAGCATGTGTCCTACACGTTTGCGGTTGATGGTGTTTCGCGTGCGCTCACTCACCAGCTCGTTCGTCATCGCTTGGCAAGCTTTAATCAGCAAAGCCAGCGCTACGTTAAGTTCGATAATGGCTTTGCTCGCATTGAGCCTGAAACTGTGAAAGCAAATGAAGAGGCGCACGAAATTTTTGAGAAGTGCATGGCCGATTGCCAAGATGCCTACCAAAAGCTTCGCGAGCTCGACATTCCGAAAGAAGACGCTCGTTTCGTTTTGCCGAATGCTGCCGAGACGAAAATCGTCATCACAATGAACGCGCGTGAGCTTCTGCATTTCTTTGAGGTGAGGTGCTGCAACCGTGCTCAGTGGGAGATTCGCGAGCTTGCAAATCGCATGCTTGAGCTGGTAAAACCAACTGCTCCCTATGTGTTCATGGATGCTGGCGCACCTTGCATTCGAGGCGGTTGCCCTGAAGGCAAAATGACTTGCGGGCACCCTTTCCCAAAAGTTAAAAGAGATTAAAATCTCGCCGCGGGGGGTTTGCAAATTCATTTTTCATAATGTATAGTGCTTAAAAGTTTTAAACAAAGAAATGATTACTTAAAGGACTCATGCATCTAATAATTACTGAGAAGAATGATGCAGCGAAGCAAATCGCCAACATTCTTGCAAAAACTACTGCAAAAGCTGACAAAGTTTACAACACGCCCGTCTTTCGATTCGAGTGGAACGGCGACGAGTGCGTGACAATTGGCCTGAGAGGTCACATTCTCGAACCAAATTTCGTCGATTCCATCGAGTGGAATAAATCGCGCGGCTGGTACGGAATTAGCGACGAGTTTGGCAAGGTCAAAGCACACATTCCGCGAAACCTTCCAAAGCCACCTTTTAAAAAGAAGAAGCCATTTTCGGTTGATGGCGTTGATTTAAAAGGTTGGAAGATGGAGGCGCTGCCCTATCTCGTTTA
>JAUMVS010000201.1 GCA_030530045.1 Phoenicibacter congonensis | reverse complement strand
CAGAAATATCGCAACCTCCCATACATCGGCATCCTCAAACCTGAAATCTATCAAGACAAATAAGAGAGAGCAGCTACCTGGCTGCTCTTTCATTCATACATCGAAAAGTGTAGAACCGCGCACCTAGCTGGTTGAATGCATTTTTGTTTCATGTTAAAATTCACACTTAACGTTTGCACGAACACGAACCACAAACAAACCAAGGAGCAACGTTTTGAGTTTCGATAGAACCACATCTAGCAAAACTTTATCTTTAGCTAAAAAAGTCTCTACCGCATTCATCGCAATCGCTTGTACACTTTCCCTTTGCTGGGCTATGCCTGTTAAATCTGCTTCGGCAGAAACTACCCAGGAAAAGCTCGACGACGCACAGGCTAAGCTCGATGAAGTCACCGCTCAGCTCGACCAAATCGCTTCTGAAGCCAACGCTCTAAACGAAAAGTTGGCAGCTACAGTAGTTGAAATCGACGCGGTCAACGTAGAAATCAAGGAGCAAGAAACCGTCCTTGAGGGCAAGCAAGAAGAGCTCGCAAAGCGCATCAATTCGAAATATCGCGGAGGCGACACTAGCATTCTCGACCTTGTTCTGAACTCGACCGACTTTAACGATTTTGCGAACAACTGGTTTTTGGCTAACAAAGTAATGGAATCGGACAACGCTTTGATTGATGAGGTCAAGGCTGAACGTGAAAAGCTCAACAACAAAAAATCGGAGCTTGAAGATCTTCAAGCAGATCAAAAGACTCAGCTTGCTTCCGTTGAAGCAAAGCAGGCAGAAACCACCGAGCTTGTAAACAATCTCGACAGCGAGGTTAAAGAACTCATCGAGCAGCGCGACGCTGAAATCGTTGCGGCTGCAGCTCAGGCTGCTGCCAAAAACAGCGAAAGCTATTCTGATTCCTACTCAGGCGGAAGCGGATCTAGCTACTCCGGAAGCGACTCCGTTCCAACTGCAAATTCCTCTAAAGGACAAGCAATCGTCAACGCTTGCTTCACAACAGGCTCACCTGGAGCAGGCTACTGCGCAATGTGGGTTAGCCGCGTTTATCAAAACGCAGGATGTGGCTATCCAAGCGGCGATGCTCGTGACATGTACTGGAATTACTGCACGTCAAGTGACCGTTCTGAGCTCGAGCCTGGCATGATTATCGCGGTGCCTTCGCACTCAAACGGCGACGCATGGGCTGCAATTTATGGCCACGTTGGAATCTACATCGGCGATGGAAAAGTTATGCACAACATAGGTGCAATCACGACCACAAGCCTCGATTCTTGGATTTCAACATTCGGAACAACCTACACAGTCAAGTGGGGCTGGGCTTAAAAACCGCCTGCGGCTTCTTAATAAATCGAATATAAACTTTATGTAAACGCCGCATTGACTTGCGGCTTTTACTTTCTCTTTTCTGTCACCTATTCGTCAGCAAGATAATGGGGTTAATTGCGGTATTATTAACGTGTCTATTTAGGAGTTGAGGAATAGGAGTAATAATGATCGTTAAAGCGGATGTCGAAAAGTGCTTAGACGCCGACTCTCTTAAGGAGGCGGTCAAGGTTGCAAAACCTGGCACATGTCAAATCTCAATCCAGTTAGCCCGCTTTGAGAAGTTTTATCATGAGGTGCGCCTGGCAACAGAAGATCTTGAGTCAGACAACTTCAAAAAATTTACGAGCGTCCTCGATGCTCTTAAAAACATTCATCTTTACTTAAGCAATGAGAAAAAATTCGAAGGAATGAAGAAAGCTGCAACTGAGCTTGTGGCCAGCACTGAGAGTTCCGAGACTACAAAGAAGGCATGTCTCGAGCTTCTCGAGGGCATCGAACTTTTCCAGCTTGAGTACTACGCACACGTTTCAGCACATTCTTGCGCAGTTGACAAGAACATGAAATCGCCATGCAAAGCTGGTTGCCCAGCTCATGTAAATGCATCGGCATACATCGGCCTTGCGTCACAGGGCGACTACGCTGGCGCAGTCAAGATGGTCAGAAAAGATAACCCATTCGTCACAGCTTGCGCTCTCGTTTGCATGCATCCTTGCGAGGATTTCTGCAGAAGAAAGGGAATTGACGCAGCTGTAAACATTCGTGGCGTTAAAAAACTTTCAATCGACAATGCTCCTGCTGACGAGGTAACAACACCTCCACGTCAGGCAGAAACTGGCAAGAACATCGCTGTCATCGGCGGTGGCCCTTGCGGTCTTTCTTGCGCCTACTACCTCGCAATCATGGGACACAACGTTGACGTTTACGAGTCACGCCACCAGCTCGGCGGCATGCTTCGTTACGGCATTCCAAAGTATCGTTTCCCACGCGAGAAGCTTGATCAAGACATCAACGCAATCCTCAACGTCGGCGGAATCAACGTCGAGCTCGACTGCGATGTTGACGCTGCTAAATTCAACGAAATCAAAGCTGCTCACGACGCAACATTTGTTGCAATTGGTGCTCACACAGGCAAAGGTCTTCGCGTCGAAAACGTTGATGCAGAAGGCGTCATGAGTGCTGTTCAAATTCTTCGTGAGATTGGCGACGAAAACTATCCTGACTTCAGCGGCCTGAACATTGGCGTTGTCGGCGGCGGCAACGTAGCAATGGACTGCGTTCGTTCTTCCGTTCGCCTGAACGCTAAAAACGTTTACTGCTTCTACCGCAGAAGAATTGAAGACATGCCTGCTGCTAAGGAAGAAATCCACGGCGCTATGGAAGAGGGCGTACAGTTCCTCGCACTTCA
>JAUMVS010000200.1 GCA_030530045.1 Phoenicibacter congonensis | reverse complement strand
TTCTCTCTTGCTGGGCTTTTACCGGCAGAATACATGGTCGCCTATGCGCAGGGCCACCGGCTTGCTCAGCATCCACTTATTGGTGGTAGTGGCCGGATTGTAATAGTACAGACAGCCGCCTGTGGGATCATAGCCGTTCATGGCGTCCCGGGCCGCCCGCAAGCAGGAATCCGAAGGCTCCAGATCGATCTGCCCATCGCTTACGGCGTCAAAAGCACCCCGCTGATAGATGACTCCCGCAATGGTATTAGGGAATTTGCTGGACTTCACCCGGTTGAGGATCACCGCCCCCACGGCCACCTGTCCCTTATAGCTTTCGCCCCGGGCCTCGCCGTTGATGCACCGTGCCAGCAGATTTATGTTGCTGTTTTCCGAAGAAGAAACGCTGCCGCTGCTGCCGCTGCCGGAAAGCTGCATGCCCAGTGCCGCTGCCGTTTTTTCCCCTACGATGCCGTCGGCGTCCAAGCCGTTCTTTCTTTGAAACTTTTTTACCGCCTCCAGCGTACCGCTGCCGAAGATACCGTCCACCGTCCCGTCATAATAGCCCCACTGGCGGAGCTTCTTCTGCAGGGCCGTTACCTCTTCCCCCCGGTCTCCCTGCCGCAGGGCTGCCCCGTAGACCAGCAGAGGCATGAGCAGGGCCATGGCCAGGCACAGCCATATATATCGCCGCTTCATTGAAACCATCCCGGAAAGGCGGCCTTCAGCAGAGCCAATACGTCGCTTTCAAAGGAAAGCGCATCCAGATCCACCGGTTCCCCCTCCTCCGTCACCAGGCACAGGGGGGGAAAGAGCACGCACCACCAGTTGTGCCCGCCGCCTTCCCCCAGAACCACTTCCAATGCGTCATAGGTACCGGCGGGGTACAGCGTATCCGCATACACCCGGTCCGGAAAGGTCTGCTTCCCCAGCAGCAGGCTGGCGCCATAGGTTTCTCCCCGCCGGGCCAGCACCGCTTCGCAGGTCTGCTGCACCTCCTGTCCGTGGGCCAGCACATAGGCACGGGCTTCCTCATAGCTGCCGCAGGCGCTGAACAGGGGCAGCAGCGCGTCCCGCACCATCCGTTTGGTCTGCTGATCCCAGTCGCTGTCGCTGTTGGCCTTTATATGCAGGCGCAGGATCCCTTCCGTGCTGCTTATGACCTGCCGTGCCTCCGGCTTATTCCACAGCAGCAGAGCGCTCATGGCCAGCAGCAGAAGCAGCGCTGCCCGCAGCGTTTTTCTTTTCATATGCGTATACCTCCCGAATATCCTTTCGGATCTGTTTTTCCTCAGTATGCCCGTCTTGCAAAGGTGTTAAACCGTTTTTTACCGTAAATTCAAATGCACTCCAAAAGAAATCTTGCTTCATTTCCCCTTTTGGCCCTATACTGATACCATCACTGTAAAGGAGATCCGTTCCGTGCACTGCCATGCTCCCTGGAAAGAGTTCCTCCGGGCTCTCGGCGACTATTGCCAGACCGTCACCGGACTGCTGCCGCCGGAAGAAAGCTTTCGGCTCACCCGGCAGGGAGATCTGTCCCTCAGTGCCTATGTGCGCTTGGATGCCCCTGCCGCCGCTGCTGCGCTTACCGAAGGCCGGGCCCGCTGCCTTTGGATGGATACGCCCCTGCTGGAACAGGTACAGGCAGAAAAAGGCTGGCTCATCTTTACCTTTACCGATGGATTTTTCCGGCAGCTCCTGACTCTGGGGGAAAGTCTTCCCGCCCCGCCGCCGGAAGAAAGCCACCTGTGCAACCGGCTTTGGCTGCTGGCTCAAAAAGGCCCTGCCCCCTGCCCCCGGGAACCTCGGGTTCGCCGGGCGCTAATATCCGCTTTTTATGCCTGGGGCACGGGGCGCCGGGAAAAGGAGCTTCCCTGCCGCCTGCGCAGCATGACGCACATTGCACCGGATGCCGCCCGCCTGGAGCTGGAAGCCGAATGCGGCTCTGCCGCCCGGGCGTTGCTGGGGTTTCTATATACCCCGGTTACACATTCTTCCCTATAGAAAGGAGCCTGTATGAAACTCACCTGGTACGGCCACGCCTGTTTTCTGCTGGAAAGCGACGGCGGGATGCGCCTGCTGACGGATCCCTATCCCCAGAGCATTTACCCTCACGGTCTGCCCCTTTGCGATGCCGTCACCGTTTCTCATGAACACTATGACCATAACGATACGGCCTCCCTTCCCGGTACGCCCGCCGTATTCCGGGGCACGGGCTCCCATACCCTGGGGGATATCCGTTTGCAAGGCCTTTCCTCCTTTCATGACGAAGTGCAGGGAGCCAAAAGGGGACAAAATACCGTTTTCATCTTTGAAACCGGCGGACTGCGTCTGGCCCATCTGGGGGATCTGGGGCATATGCCGGAAGGCTCTCTTCTGGCTGCTTTGCAGGATGCGGATGTGCTTCTGCTGCCCATAGGCGGCACCTATACGCTGACAGGCCCGCAGGCTGCCGCTCTTGCCAAAGCGCTTCATCCCCGCTGGATACTCCCCATGCACTATGCCCTGTCCGGCTGCCCCATTGACATCAGCGACGAAAGCTCTTTTCTGAAAGCCATGCCCGGTCTGCCTGTAATGCGGCACACCTGTTGGACGCCCGCCCTGCCCCAGGGGGTCCTGCTGCTGGACAAACGATAAAACCGTTTATATTTTTTAAAAAATGCTTGACAGCCGGCCGGCTTTCGCTTATAATGCATATGTTTGAAATGGCGGTGTAACTCAGTTGGCCAGAGTAGTCGGTTCATACCCGACCTGTCATC
>JAUMVS010000199.1 GCA_030530045.1 Phoenicibacter congonensis | reverse complement strand
TTTATGAAAAGATTAAATAAACTTATTTTACTATTTTTATTCGGTTTTATCTCTATTGGTGTATTTTCTGGCTCAATCGTCTCAGCCCAAGATACCTCAAACGAACCTTCTATTGTTGTTTCAGAAGAAAATTCTTCTGTATACAGCGGCGATGTCATCGTTTGGAAATATAGGACTATGAACGGAAAATTATACAAAAGAAAATATAATCAAACATGGATTGGAAATTGGATTCCAGCCTAAGGATCATGAAAAAGAAAGGAAATCAGACACCTTAAATCTGATTTCCTTTCTTTTTCTCTATCAATTTCTTTTAAAATATACTTAATGACTCTTTTTCACCAAGAATGTAACAAATATCGGGCAAAGAATCGCTGTTACAATAATTGCTGCTGATACCTGTGCTGTTGCAATATCAGAAACTTGTGTGCTGATGACACCTGCTGCAGCTAAGGCCGCTGGTGTTGCTGCTGCATTTCCTGCTGTTGTACCAATGGCTGCTCCAAGTGCTGGAACATCCATTTTCAGTAATTTATAGATCAAGAATCCTACTGTACCTGTTACAAGTGTACAAAGAATACCTAACATGATTCCTGGAGCTCCTGCTACTAAGAAAGATGATAATGTTAATCCTGCTCCTAATGGAAATGCGAAGAATGGTATTAACATGGACGCTCCTGGAAGACAGAAATCTCTGATCTCTGGATCAAGGTTTCCAAGGATCACACCAACTAAAATAGGGATCACACAACCAATCAGCGTATTAATTGGTACCGCATATCCTACTGCTCCCAAAGCAAGCATTGTGAAAAATGGTCCATCATTGATTGCAAGAATGGATACGGCTCCAACATCTGTCGCATTTCCATATTCCCCTGCTAATGCTGCATAAATTCCACCATTAGAATTTGCAAATGCTGCGATTACAGCAATCGGTGCTACTCCAAAGATACCTGCTTCACCAAAGATTGCTGATATTGCAAGTCCGCAAACCATTCCAGTGATAACCTTTGTGGCTGTCAATACAACCCCTTTATATACAGTAACTCCTGCTTCTTTAAAATTAATGGTTGTACCGTTACAAAATAAGAATGCAGCTAATATCGGCATTGCTCCACCTTTCCATAAATGGAAAGTAAATGTACCATCAAAATATGTAAATACTTGTGGGAAAAATGTATTTACAAGACATCCTAATAATAATGGAACAATCATAAGTCCACCTGGAATTTTTTTAACAGTTTTTAAAATATTCATCTTTTCTCTCCTTTTACCGTTTCATACATTATGTTAAATATTTCTTTTTCACCAAATCCGCCTGATTTTGAAATAATCTGTATACATTTTCCATTCCAATACATTAAATTTAAAACTGCTCCCTGACCGATTTCACATACAGGAATCAACTCTTTACATCCCGTCGCTCTCATAAGTCCCATTAATGTATCTCCACCTGTCAACGAATATGTCACATTTAAGCCTCTCCTGATCATTTCAATTGCGATCATTCCTATCGTATCTGCAATTTGAAAACGGCACTGCTCATATGTCATGTTATTTCGTAATCTATAATTCTTTACACTTTCTGTGTCGGGAGTATCCAGTGTATCTAGTGCATAACGATCATTGTTTTGCATTGTTTCAAATAACTCGTCTATAAATTTTTTCCCTTCATCTGATTTCAAATAAGAGCTTTCAAGTTTTTGCTCACACGTTAAATTTCCTCTCTGAAACCCATGTTCTCCTGCATATTTCAACTGATCGACTGTGATCTGATTTACACTTCCGCACAATGCCAGTAACCCATCTGTTTGAATCATTTCTGGCTTGTAAGATTTATCTAAAGTGATCATCTTGTCATAATATCCAGCAAATCCTGCGCAACCGCCACATAATGTAAAACAATCGTTTTTCTTTAATATCATTGCTATTTTTTCTAAATCTTGTTCTGTTTCAGCATCAAACAGATAAATCGTTTTTTCTTCTGGATTTAAATCAATGTGTTCATATTCATTTCTTGAAACTTTCACAACCTGTGTCTTTACCTGATCATTGATAATTTCAGCAATATCATCATATTGAACAGGTTCAAAAGGATCTTCGCCAAAAACACTTTGCGATACAGGGACTCCATTGATCCATGCAATTCCATCTTTTGTAATTCGATTTAATTTTGGCAATGCCGGAATAAAGCATAAGGCTTTCTGATTCGTTGCGTCTAAAACTGCCAAAAGTTCTGATCCAATATTTCCTCGCAGGCCCGAATCTGTTTTTTTATAAATGTACTTAATCCCATGCTCTACTGCATTTTTTGCAACTGTATAGACTCTTTCATAAGCATCTTTTGATGTCAGCGGACGACTATCTGTGTTAATCACGATCAATGAAACATCTTCTTGTGTTGTTGAAAAATCATAATTTACTTCTGATACTACCTTCGCCTTTACACCATCCTTGCAAAATTGAATTCCGGTATCTAATGATCCCGTAAAATCATCTGCAATGATCAAAAGTTTATCCATATTATTTTTCTCCTTTTTTCTTGCATCTGCCCACAGACATTTTTGCTCCATATTCAATCGCATTTACTAAGCTTAATTCGTTTGCATCTCCCTTTCCGGCATGATCAAATGCTGTTCCATGATCTACCGAAACTCTGATGATCGGAAGTCCGAGTGTAATATTAACTCCAGCTACTGCATTCCATTGCTGTAATTCACGGTTATATACAAATCCTTGAACTTTCGTAGGAATAT
>JAUMVS010000198.1 GCA_030530045.1 Phoenicibacter congonensis | reverse complement strand
CAGTTACTTTGATATACTTCTTCCCGCTGTCGTCCGTCTGTTCCTGGATGTCCGCATAAATCCTGGGATCTATTGTATCTCGTATTCTGTTGCGGATATCCATCAGGGTGTCCTTTCCTATGGAAAGTCCGCAAACATCCCCGTTGTCATCCACGCCAAAGTACACTGCTGCCTGGCCGTGCTTGTTCAGCATGGCAGCAAGGGATTTCAGGCCCTTGTCGAGCTGCCCTAAACCTGCCTTAAACTCCTGATACTCATTTTCAATGCCAAGATTCATGCCATGCCGCCTCATTTCCTTATGTAACAAGCAGTCCTTAAGGTCTACTTTCAAAGTCTACTTGCCATGGCGGCAGGCCTGCTGTCTGCCAGTTTGAGCCGTTCAGGAGGCAGGCTGGCTGCCCCCTGAACGGGTACGGCGAAAGGAATCCTGGATTTAGGTGTTATTGCAAGGGAGAGATCAGGGATTGCAGATCGTTATTGAGGCTTTCAGAAATCTGAACAGTTTTGCCAAGTTCTGTGATCCTGCTGATATTCAGTGTGGCATAGGCAATAGGGAAGAGTGCAAACATAAATTCATCATCTGCTGTTGTTTCTGAATATATGTTGTGCATCGTATCTATAAGCCTGCTTATTCTGTTCCTGACTAATGGTGTTGCCTCAAGCTGTGCAATGCCTTCTGATTCATTATGGGCGGCATCAGGTACTGCATAGTTGAAGTTATCAGCAAAATAACCGCCTGAGTAGCTGCCTGAAGCTTTTTTATCAACAAAAAGCTCTGTAAAAAGTGGCAGCATAAAGCCGTACAGGCTCTTCGGCTCAACCTGTATATCCTCTGCATACGGATGGGTGATAATATAGAAAATATCCTTTTGGGAAAGAATCTCTGGTGTCCTGTTCAGCCAGCCACTGGAAATGAGGTTGTTGATCAGCACTATTTTTTCGTCATCAGCACCAATTCCCTCAATAACCTGGCTGCTGTAGCTGCCATCGCAGCAGAGCCTTCCATATTTATGGCCAGCTACAGCTGCGCTGAAGGCCTGCGTAATCTCAATTGCATTCGGGCCGGCCAGAAGAACAGGCTGTTTTTCGATGTAGCTTGCGCAGAGGAAGGCAGAGAGCCCCTTTGCGTATTTTTCAGCAACACCAGCGTTTTGGAGCTCGGCTGCAGCTGTATGCAGTGCATCGCTCCAGGTGTAATGTACCTTGCCCTGCCTTAAGTCCCCTGATGCAGGGAAAACATGGTAGGGGGAGGCAGCAGCGGGCCGGGGCGATACTTCTGCCGGGGCTTCTGTCGAGACGGTATGTTCCGCAACGACAGCCTGAACTGGCTGAGCGGCCTGGGCAATCTGAGCAGGCTGTGCGAAGACCATCTCCGCAATAAAATCTGCTGCCTTTTCGCGGGCTTTCTGGATTTTTTCGTGTACCTTGGCTTCAACCTCTTTAGCCAGGTTTTTCTTGTCGGCTATGCTGCTGATAAGCCGTTTTTCCTCCTGCCTGGCTTTATCCAGTATTTTTTGCTCTTCTTCGTTCTCCTTCCGTAATTCCACCAGCTGATTCTGGTTTTCTTTTTCCCAGTCTTCACGAAGCAGCTTTTTGGTCTTTTCCTGAAGCTCAGGACTTACAGAAATAACAGAGCGGAGGATAGTATCTTCTATGGTCTCTCCGTTAATATATTGCAGGGCAACACTTTTGAATTCGTCCAGCAATTTATTGGCAGCATCATTGGAACAATGACATTTTTCTTCTATTTTAGCTATTGTATTATCGTCAGGAATTGAGCTTAGCATGTCCCTGAATGATGTATAATCGCTGCGGCTTACTCCTCTTTCTTTGTGTACAGGCCATGAAAGCGAGTTTACAACAATATCTTTTACAATCTCAAGATTGCTTTTTAACTGGTAAATCTTGCTTGGTACACCAACAAAAGCTTTATTGTAGAAAGTCAGGCCATTGCTTAACTGCATAATATCATTATTAGTGAATTTATACACTGGTACTTCAATGCAGTCGTCATTAAACGTTTTCTTCTTTTCATCAACCGTGGCAAGATTGTCTGTTTTGACCAGAACGCCAGTGTACTGTCCCTTGGCTGCAAAAGCAAAAATGACTTTATTGCTGTGAGGCTGATACGTGATTCCCTTTTTTAGTATGCTGACCAGTCCGTCAAGATCTGCCGCCTCTGTGATGGTATACACTTCAATGGCGTCAAGGCACTGGATGTAGTCGGAGTAGTTTACATAGTCCTTGGAGGTATCGCTCTGATTGGGCTCTGTTGACCAGCCCCAGATACCATGGAATCCTTCTATGGCCGGACCTTTTTTATAGTAAATTCTCTTTCTGTTTTTGAAGTATGGCGGCAGGTCATCATCTTTTTGGAAGATATGGTATTTTCCGTCATGGCTTAAGTCTGCATGACGAACCAGCATGGGCATGGCCTGGTCTGGATCAAACTCAAACAAAGAAAAAATTTTATCGTCGTCATCTGCAGGGAGAAGGCCGGTATTTGTATCGTCATACTTTGAAAGTACATCTACAGTATTGCTTGCTGCAGCTGATTCTGCCTTAAGTTTTTCATTTTCATTTTTTAACTCAGACAATGATGCTTTAAGTGTGTCAATTTCCTGTTCTTTTTGTTCGTATTTTGATTTAATTTTATTAATTTCATCATTTAAAATACGATTATCTTCTTCTAAATTTTCAAATTTTTTATTTTTTTCATCACGTGCCCTCATGTCATCAGCTATTTTACAAAGCGATTGACAG
>JAUMVS010000197.1 GCA_030530045.1 Phoenicibacter congonensis | reverse complement strand
CTGTTTAATGAAGAAGCTCGTCGTAGCCTGGAGCGTGGCGTAAATGCTCTGGCTGACGCTGTAAAAGTAACTCTCGGTCCTAAAGGCCGTAACGTTGTACTGGAAAAGAAATTCGGCGCACCGACCATCACCAATGACGGTGTAACCATTGCCCGCGACATCGAACTGGAAGATCCGTTTGAAAACATGGGCGCACAGCTGGTTAAAGAAGTTTCCATCAAAACCAACGATGTTGCCGGCGACGGCACCACCACTGCTACCGTTCTGGCGCAGGCTATGATTAACGAAGGCATGCGCAACGTTGCTGCCGGCGCTAACCCGATGGTTCTGAAAAAAGGTATCAAAAAAGCAGTTGACGTACTGGTTGACGAACTGAAAAATGTTTCCCAAAAGGTTGAAACCAAGGCTGCAAAAGCACAAGTTGCTTCCATCTCCGCAGCTGATGATGAAATCGGTAACCTGATTGCCGACGCTATGGAAAAAGTTGGCGACGACGGTGTTATCACTGTTGAAGAATCCAAGACCATGGAAACTCATCTGGAAACTGTTGAAGGCATGCAGTTCGACCGTGGCTACATTTCCCCGTATATGGCAACCGATGCTGATAAAATGGAAGCTGTACTGAGCAATCCGTACGTATTCATTACTGATAGAAAAATCACCATGATTGCCGACATTATGCCGGTTCTGGAAAAAGTTGTTCAAAACGGCGGCGAACTCTTAATCATCGCTGAAGATGTTGAAGGCGAAGCACTGGCAACCCTGGTTGTTAACAAACTGCGTGGCACCTTCAAGGCTGTTGCTGTTAAGGCTCCTGGCTTCGGCGACCGTCGTAAAGCAATGCTGCAGGATATCGCTACTCTGACCGGTGCAACCGTTATCAGTGAAGAAGTTGGCCGTAAACTGGACAGCGCAAGCATGGCAGACCTTGGCCGCGCAGGTCAGGTTCGTGTAACCAAAGAATTGACTACTATCGTTGATGGCCTGGGTGATAAAGATGCTATTGCTGCACGTGTTGCTCAAATCCGTGCACAAATTCCGGAAACCACTTCTGATTTCGATAAAGAAAAACTGCAAGAACGTCTGGCTAAACTGGCCGGTGGCGTAGCTGTTATCAAAGTCGGCGCTGCTACCGAAGTGGAGCTGAAAGATAAAAAACTGCGCATTGAAGATGCTCTGAACGCTACCCGCGCTGCTGTTGCTGAAGGCATTGTTGCCGGCGGCGGTACTGCTCTGCTGCAAGTACAGCCTGCTCTGGCAAAAATCAAAGCTACCGGCGATGAGAAGACCGGCGTAGAAATCGTTAAACGCGCTATTGAAGAGCCTGTTCGTCAAATCGCTTACAACGCTGGCCTGGAAGGCGCTGTTATCGTTGATACTATCAAACGCAGCCGCAAAGGCTATGGCTTCAACGCTCTGACCGAAGAGTATGTTGACATGATCGAAGCAGGTATCGTTGACCCGACTAAGGTTACCAGAAGCGCACTGCAAAATGCTGCAAGCATCGCTTCTATGGTTTTGACCACTGAATCCATCGTAGCTGACAAACCTGCTAAGGAAGGCGCTGCTATGCCGGCAATGCCTCCGATGGGTGGCGGCATGCCCGGTATGATGTAAGCTGCAGACCGGATGTCAAAACTGTATAATATAGCTTGAGTAGGCTATAGATAGCACACTCTGTTACTGATTTGGTAGCAGGGTGTGCTTTTTTGTTACAAAAAACCGCGGCTGAAAAAATTTTAGCTATTAGTGTAGTCTAATTATGTTTTTTTGCTGGCAAATATGCTATAATAATTTCATTCTATAGACAGAAGGAGCTGTTGATAATGGGTGAAGCTGCAGCCGAAAAAGATTTTTACTGGAAGCTGTTTAAATCGACCTTTATAATTAGTGCCTTTACTATCGGCGGCGGTTTTGTAATCATTCCGTTGCTGAAGGCCAAATTTGTTGACGAGTATAAATGGATGGATGATAAGGAAGCGCTGAACCTGGTGGCGATTGCGCAGTCCGCGCCGGGTGTTGTGGCAGCCAATGCGGCAATCAGCATGGGCTACAAGCTTGGCGGTATCCGCGGTACGCTTACTGCTTTGCTGGCAACTATTCTGCCGCCGCTGATTACCCTGAGCGCTATTTCCTACGCTTATGATGCCTTTGCACATAACCAGTACATTCAGCTTGTTTTGAAGGGCATGCAGTGCGGCGCGACGGCTATTATCATCAATGTAGCGATTGACCTGCTCAAAAAGGAGCTGAAGAAAAAATTGGCACTGCCGCTTTTGATTATTGTCGGTACCTTCATTGCCAATTATTTCTTTAATGTAAATCTGATGTATGCAGTAATTGTGGATGCTGTTGTCGGCTTCTTCCTGCTGCGTGACAAAAAGTACGCGTAAGGAGGTAGCGAGATGTATATTTATTGGGAGCTTTTCTGGAGCTTTGTCAAGGTTGGTGCCTTTTGCGTCGGCGGCGGTTATGCTTCTATGCCGTTGATTCAGGCGGAGGTTATTGAAAATCATGCGTGGATGACAATGCCGCAGTTTATTGATATTTTTACGATTTCACAGATGACGCCCGGTCCTATCGGTATCAATGCTGCGACATTCGTCGGCACCAAGGTTGCCGGTGTGCCCGGTGCTGTTGCGGCAACTGTGGGCTTTGTTTTCCCTTCGGTGTTTATTGTATTGGCACTCGCAAAATTGTTCTTTAAATATGGTGATATCGGTCCGATTCGCGGTATTCTGAACGGTCTGCGTCCTGCGGTTG
>JAUMVS010000196.1 GCA_030530045.1 Phoenicibacter congonensis | reverse complement strand
AAACCCCGGGAAGTTTTCACCTCCAAAAGGAAGCACACACAAAAAAAACAGGCAATTAGTTAAGATGACATTGTCTACCCGAATATGGAATACAACTATAACATACAATCATATTCCAATACCGATACGCACGACAAAGAAAAAAGACACTGGCAAATGTACGTGTCCCCCAAAGAAAGCACTTATTTTAACGCTAAAAGCCGGTTTTACTAATTCTTATTAAAAGTATTTGACGCAAAATTTAATTACGGAAATTTTTCCTAAATTTGTCGGGAGTTTGACAGTTAAAAAAGCAAAAAACACGAAAATAATTGGTTTACAATTTGGTGGAACCAATTTTTGTTCGTACCTTTGTAGTAATACTCGGTATTGCCATTCCCGGGTGTTCGCAAATTTATGAGACTAAGTTTTTCGAGACAACAAAGACCGCATACAATATATGTGCTGAAGTCATTCAGAGATAAAACCGGCAAGAGTACATCCAGACGAGTGGAAACGCTGGGTAGCGAGGAGGAAATTGAGGCCAAATACGGCTGCCCTGACGGCTTGGAGTGGGCTAAGGCGTATGTAGCCAAGCTTAACGAAGAAGAGAAACTCGGGCGCAAAAAGGTGTGTATAGAGTTGTCGCCGGACAAGCCGATAAACAGTGATGAACAGAACCTTATAAGCGGTGGCGATATTTTCTTGTTGCCACTTTACAACAGCCTTGGGTTGCCTCAAATGTGTAAGGAAATCACTAATGGCTCGAAGATAAAGTATAACTTGGACGAAATTCTGCAGACGTTGGTGGTGCTTCGGGTGCTGTATCCTTGTTCGAAGCGCAGCGTGTTGGACCTCAACCAAAAACGCGTACATCAGTCGGAGATAGCGCTGGAGAATCTCTATCGAGCGCTCACTTTGTTGAGTATGCATATCGACAGTATTCAGGCCACCGTATGGGAAAACTCCAAGAAGATAATGGATCGCAACACACGTGTAACCTACTACGACTGTACCAATTACTATTTTGAGATAGAGGACAACGATTTACAGTTCCGCGACCCGAAAAACCCGAAGCGCAGAGTTGGTATTCGCCGTCGTGGCAAGTCGAAGGAGCATCGGCCCAACCCCATTGTTCAGATGGGTCTATTGATGGATGCAGATGGAATACCCATAGCATTCACCATCTTTCCGGGCAATGAATCGGAGCAGCCGTCACTACAGCGCATAGAAGAAATGTTGGCAGACAAGTTTGGCCTCACCGATTTTATCATCAGCACCGATGCCGGTCTGTCCAGTGAGGATAATCGCCGTTACAATATGACAGAAGGCCGCGACTATATAGCCGTGCAATCCCTGCCAAAGTTACCGGCAGCAGACCAAGCTATGGCACTCGACCCCCGAGGATGGCGCATCGCCTATCGAGACAAATATTTGGGTCCTATTGACTCGGAAAATCCTGAACGAGACGTATTCAATCTTGAGGAAATAAATTTTAGTATCGAACGTAACACCAAGTTTTACAAGGAGATTATAGTTGAGAAACGCCTCAATGGCAAAAAAGACACCACACGCCAAGAACGTGTCATCGTCACATATAGTTATGCCTTTGCACAATACCTGCGCCACAAGAGGGCGGAAAGACTGACAAGCGCCGAAAAAATAGTCAAGAAGAAAGAGCACAAGCCGCGTCAGAGCCAGCAAGATCCTCATAGATACGTAAGTACCACCTATATAACAAAGGACGGTGAGTTGGCCGAACACATATCCATGTCCATCAATCAAGACGCCATAGCCGAGGAGGAACGCTTTGACGGCTTCTATGCTTATGCCACTTCACTTGACGATGAAGCTGTCGAAGTACTCCGTGCGCGCTCTTTCCATCACGAAATCGAGCACCTGTTCCGCACCACCAAGTCCTACCTCGATGCCCGTCCGGTATACCTCCAACGCGAAGACCGCATCCGCAGTCACTTCTTGATATGTTTCTTGGCTATGACTATTTTGAAGATGCTACAGAAACAGCTCGGGATGCCCGAACTGAGCATTGAGCAGCTAATCACTACACTCCGAGACATAAAGTTCGCTCACTTCAAAGGCTTAGGCTATGTGCCGATGTTCACTCGCAACGCACTGACAGACAGACTACAAGAACTTGTCGGCGTTCGTGTTGACACAGAAATCGTTCCACAGAAAACAATGAACAAGCTATATCGCAGAGTTAAAGCAAGTTAAATAAATACGACCACTAAGTAATACTACATCCCGGGCGGTGATAATCGCCTGGGATGTAGTGTGTTATAAAAGAAAGTGTCAAAGACGGAAAGTTAGTGCTTTCAAACGTACTGCGCAAAATTTTTTAGCATGGACAGCCGTTTTTTAAGCATTTTTTAGTAATTTCACGTCCAAATAACAGCCCGAACGTTTTTTAGAGACGTTAAGGCCACTCTAAAAGCACAATGTACCAAACCATTCATGCCATAGCGCTGCGCACCGTGCGCCACAGCGATAGCACCTCTATACTGACAGCTTGGAGCGCGGAGGCCGGACGCATTGCCATCCTCATGGGTACGGGCGCTTCGGCCGCCGCACGTCAGCGCCGCGCCGCCACGATGCCACTGTCGCTGTCGGGAGTTTGACAGTTAAAAAAACAAAAAACACGAAAATAATTGGTTTACAATTTGGTGGAACCAATTTTTGTTTGTACCTTTGTAGTAATACTCGGTATTATCTTTCCCGGGTGTTCGCAAATTTATGAGACTAAGTTTTTCGAGACAACAAAGACCGC
>JAUMVS010000195.1 GCA_030530045.1 Phoenicibacter congonensis | reverse complement strand
CGCAAAGTCAAAACAACGACTTGTCGTAAATGCTTCGGCAACACATTGGTGTTAATTAAAATCTTCCTGAAAGGGAAGATTTTTTTATTCTAACAATCATCATCCTGTACAGTTTTAGCCAATAGCCAATTTAGCTCTGCACAGCCAACGTATCATATTCTCAATACTTCTGTGGGACATTAATGGGACTGCTAATGCAATAATTTGATTACCAGTCGAATGACACTGCTCCAGAAACTGTTTTTAAGGTATAAATGCAGTTAATAAGTTGGTGCCGTCCTGCATAGGAAGACACCAACTTTTTATCTTTGGGGCTTCATCTTTGCAAATCAAGCTGCTTGCATTCCCTCCCTTTATGCAACAATAATGTGATGCGAGAAAACCAGCTGACAGATGCATTATTGGAGATTGTTCATGCCGTTGTTGCGGGCGAGGAAGACATCGACTCGAAGTGGCTCGACAAGTTCGTGCGAGCTAAAAATCGAGAGGCGCATGACGCGGAGCGCAAGGTGGCGAAGCGTCGCTTGATGCCGGAATATCTGCGACTGAAACGTGAACAGCCTGAGCTTCTGAAAGAGCAGGGTGTCGATGCTGAAATAGATGCAAAAATTGTTGCCTTGTTGCAGGCGAAACCTCGCAGAACTGCATCGGGTGTTGCGACGATCACAGTTCTCACAAAGCCTTGGCCATGCAGCGGAAATTGCATTTTCTGCCCGAATGACATTCGCATGCCGAAGAGCTACATTCACAACGAACCGGCCTGTCAGCGTGCTGAGCGCTGGGCGTTTGAACCCTACATGCAGGTGAAATCGCGTCTCACAGCCCTCTACGACATGGGTCATAACATCGACAAAATAGAGCTCATCGTGCTCGGCGGTACCTTCTCCGACTACACACGCGACTATCAAATTTATTTCATAAAGGAACTTTTCCGCGCTTGCAATGATTTTGAAAGCTGCATTAGCGACCTCACCGTTGGCGATTTTCCAAAAGATTCGAATGGAGAACCGACGGGCGAGCGATTGGAAGAATTGACTGCTTTGCAGGAAAAACTCAATTCCGCTGAGCTCACATATAACGAAGCCTGGGAGCTTGCCTATTCCGCTTTTGAAAAGGAAGCTTGTAAATCGCAGGTAGCAACGATGGAAGAGCTGCAAGAGCAGCACAAAATCAACACGACGGCGAAGTCGCGCGTGGTGGGGCTTGTTGTGGAAACGCGACCCGACACTGCTGATGCCGATGACCTGCTGTTTTTGCGCGAGCTTGGGTGCACCAAAATTCAGATTGGCATCCAGACGCTCGACGACGAAATCGCTCGCAGGAACAATCGCGAAGTCAAGTTCGAACAGCTCGAAAAAACGATGAATTTGCTGCGATTTCTTGGGTTCAAATCTCATGTGCACATGATGGCGAACTTGATGGGAAGCACGCCTGAGGTTGACAAGCAAGTCTATCGTGAACTCATGACACACGCGTCGTTTCAGCCCGACGAAGTGAAAATTTACCCTTGCTGCCTCGTGGAAAGTGCGCACCTAACTGCGAATTTTGAAACGAAAGAGTGGCAACCCTATTCCGAGGAAGAGCTGCTCGACGCCGTGGTTTCGAACATCACTGACACGCCGGCACACACTCGAATTTCTCGCATGATTCGCGACATTTCCACGACTGACATCATCGCAGGCAATAAAAAACCTAACCTGCGTCAGCTTGTTGAAATGAGACTCAAGGCTGAAGGGAAATCGCCTGTAATTCAAGAGATGCGTTTCCGCGAAATTGCAACTGATGAAATCGATGAAAACGACCTGCATCTTGAAGATGTGAAGTACGAAACTACAAACACGCTCGAGCATTTTCTGCAATGGGTCACAAGCGAAAATCGGCTTGCAGGTTTCCTGCGTCTGTCCATTCCGAAAACAGAGGCACCGACGCAAGCGACCGAGGGTTCTCGGGCCGATGCTCTTTTGAAGCATTTGCAAAACCAGGCAATGATTCGCGAAGTTCATGTCTATGGCAAGGTGGCAGAAATTCACAAGAAAGTTGACGGCGCTCAGCACCTTGGACTTGGAACAAAGCTTGTCCAACGTGCTGAAGAAATCGCACGCGAAGCTGGGCGAGAAGAACTTTTCGTAATCAGCGCTATCGGCACTCAAAAATACTACGAGTCGCTCGGCTTTGAAATCGAGTGGCCCTACCAGGTAAAGAAACTTTATTAAACGGAATCGGGTGTTATGACCTGCCGTTTCCGCTATTGATGCGATGCGTTAATTGGGGACGGAGATAAATTTACACGTGCGTTCGGCGCAGCTTTTATAATGGAGCAATGGCAGCAACAGTAACAATTTCTGACGATTTCGACCTGGAGAAAATTCGCAAGTCGGGGCAGTGTTTTCGCATCACGCGCCGCGATGATGAAGGCTCGCCTGTGTTTACTGTCGTTTCTAAAAACCACTATCTCGAGATGTCGACGTCATCTTCTAACGCAAACGAATGGAACATTTCGTGCACCAAAAAAGAGTTCAGCGATTTCTGGGCCACCTATTTTGATTTAGATCGAAGCTATGAGGAAATCAGGAACGCCGCAGAATGTGACAACGCTTTTCTAAATGAAGCGCTTTATTTTGGCCGCGGTCTTCGCATTTTGAAGCAAGACCCTTGGGAAATGATTGTCACGTTCATTATTTCGCAACGCCGAAGCATGCCTGCAATTGCCACTGCCGTCGACAAAATCTGCCATTGCTTTGGTGATGATAACGGTAAATTCTTCGAGTTTCCAAGCGCT
>JAUMVS010000194.1:682-2782 GCA_030530045.1 Phoenicibacter congonensis | reverse complement strand
GTTCGACGAGGACGCCATGCTCTATGGATGCGCGTCTGCAGGCGTCTCGTCAGATTTGCGTCGGAAGTGGCTGCTCTTTCGCCGCAGTTGCTTTACGGAGATTGCGGATTCGCTGCGAAGCAGCAGGGGAGAAGCCGCGAAAGCGCGTCTGACGGAGCTGGAACGGGAGATCGCAAGACTGAACAGGATAATATCCAAGGAGGAATCATGCTGAAAAAGCTCTATCAATTACAGCAACTGGAAGCAGCGGCAGCCGCCTTGAATACGGAGCGGATTAACAGCGACGAATATCGTCAGCTGCGCAGCCTTCGCGCCTCCTTTGAAGCAGAAAAGCAAAAGCTGGTCAAGGCTAACGCCGCCATCGCCAAGCTGGAAAAGCAGATCGAGACTTTGGGAAAGAGCAAGGCCGATCTTGAGTCGCGTATCGACAAAGAGAAGCAGGCCATGTACGACGGCAGCGTGACAAACGCACGGGAACTGGACGCGCGCAAGACTCAGCTGGAGTCTTTGCAGACCAAGGCAGACCAGGCGCAAAGAGATAAAAATGAACAGCAGTCACAGCTTATTAAAAAACAGGAAGAAGCAGGAAAGCTGCGGCACATCCTTACCGATAAGCAAGTGGAGTTTTCCCGTATCAGAGATATCTATCAGGTAAAGCAGGAAGAGCGCGACGGCCGCAGATGGCAGCTGGAAGAGGAAAAAGCGGCCCTGACGGAGCAGATAGATACCGATGCTCTGGCCTGGTTCAACGTGCAGCGTGAACGCTTTGCCGGTACTCCGGTGGCTTTTTTGAACAGACAGCGCATCTGCAGCGGCTGCAATACTATGGTGCCGCAAAGCACATATAAACGCGCCGCTTCGGGCATCAGTACTTTGTGCGAAAACTGCGGGCGTACGCTGTTCGTTGAAGATTGACGAAACCGTTTCTGGCTGGTATAATATAAAATCGCTGAGTAAGTTGGACGGACGCGGGCTGAAGGCGAAAGCATCAGTCTGAGGAAAGTCCGGGCTCCATAGGGCAGGATGCCGGCTAACGGCCGGTGAAGGCGACTTTAAGGATAGTGCCACAGAAACAAACCGCCGGCATTTTGCCGGTAAGGGTGGAACGGTGCGGTAAGAGCGCACCGGCGGGCGGGAGACCGTCCGGCCAGGTAAACCCCATCCGGAGCAAGACCGCAGGGCTTTTGCCCGAGAAAGGCATGAGGAGCTGCCCGTTCCGCCTTTCGTAAAGGTCGCTGGAGGCCGCTGGCAACAGCGGTCCAAGATAGATGTCCGTCTTAAATGACAGAACCCGGCTTACAGACTTGCTTGGCACTATTTTTTCGGAGGCTGATATGGCTACGCTTGAAGAACTGAACTCGAAAATGAGCGAGTTCGTGAGAATGGAATCTGAGCTTGGCTTCACAGAGTTCGTGGAGTACTACAACGATCTGATGGCTTTTTTGCAGGCCGAATACGGCAATCTTGATCAGGACGCCCTGATCAAATGCAAGGGCATGTGCATGATCGTGGCCGGCAACGCCAAGATGCGCGCGCTGCGCAAAGACGCAAATCGCAAAAAGTTTACCAAAATGGGCGAAAAAGCGTATTTCTGGGAAGATGCTATTGCCCGCAGGCTGAAAAAAGACGGCATGAGCGAGCAGGAGCTTGACGATAAGGTCGGCGCGCTTTGGGAATAAGGCCGCTGCAGGTTCCGGAATAGGCCCAATGAGATTAAGACATGATCCTGCGGCCGCTCCCTTCGTAGCCGCCCACGAACGGGTATTGCGGGAAGAAGATGCGCCGGCCTGGCGTGGCAAATGGCGTTCTCTGTTCGGACGGGAGCAAAGCGCATCGCTCCATTTAGAGATAGGCATCGGCCGGGGACGCTTTATTTTGAATTCATCTAAAGCCCTGCCCGACGTGTGCTTCTTAGGGTTGGAGCTGCGGGCGGAAATGGTCATGCAGGCCATCGAGCGGGTAAAAGAGCTGCCTGATAATCTGTATTTGCTGCAGCTCAACGCTCAACTGCTGCCGGAACTGTTCGCACCCGGCGAAATCGACGTTATTTATATCAATTTCCCCGATCCCTGGCCCCGGAAGAAGAACGCCAAGCGCCGC
>JAUMVS010000194.1:0-672 GCA_030530045.1 Phoenicibacter congonensis | reverse complement strand
AAGACCAAGCATGCCAAGCGACGACTCACCGCTCCCGAGTTTTTGCAGATCTATAGGCAGATTTTGCGGGACGAGGGCGAGATCCGTTTCAAGACCGATAACATTGATTTGTTTGCGTGGTCTTTGATCACATTCGAGCAGCAGGGATTCCGCCTGCTTGATGTTGATCACGATCTGTCGGAGGAGGATTCCGGCGTGATCAGCGAATACGAAAAACGCTTCCGCACCAGGGGACAGTCCATATATTTTGCCCGTGCTGCAAAATAGGTCAACATTATAAAACCAGGTATGAACTGTGATCATACCTGGTTTTACTTTGAACGGGCTCAGCTTTTTTCAGCAGTTGCTATCTCATCCTTATTTCGCGGATGCAAAAAGCCGCAGGAAATGGCGTCTGCGGGACAGGCCGCCCTGCATCTGCCGCAGCGTATGCATTCGCCGCTGTTGATATCCTTGGTCACCTCCACAGCCATAGGACATGCATGTTCGCATTTTTTACAGCCTACGCATTTGGCACGATCGAGCTCCATGCGGTAGAGGCTGAAGCGGTTGAACAGAGAATAGAGCGCGCCCAGCGGGCAAAGATAGCGGCAGAAACTACGGGGGATGAGAACGGCGCTGACAAGGATGGCCAGCAGCAAAAACAGCTTCCAGAAAAACACGCCGCCGGCA
>JAUMVS010000193.1 GCA_030530045.1 Phoenicibacter congonensis | reverse complement strand
TGGCTGGTTTGTAAATATACTCCTACAAGCGCCACGAATTAAAATTACACCCTTTAAAACGATTGTTGCGAACCGCTCCCTTGGAAGGATTTAAAACGTCGTTTTAGAAAGTCTTTCGACTCAGAGCCGTTATCGTCAAAAAAAATAAAAAATTGCTTTTTGACTATGA
Organism: Phoenicibacter congonensis; assembly: GCA_030530045.1. Taxonomy (GTDB): domain Bacteria; phylum Actinomycetota; class Coriobacteriia; order Coriobacteriales; family Eggerthellaceae; genus Phoenicibacter; species Phoenicibacter congonensis_A. The sequence goes on along the minus strand of JAUMVS010000193.1, from coordinate 2,631 downwards.
ATAGGGCTTGAACTATTAGGGAAAATATGAGATAATGGGGCAAATGGGGAGATGGTAGCGTCGAGTATTGACCTGCCGAGATCCTTTCATGGGGTAACGGCCGCCCGGCGTAATTGCGATCGAGTTACGTTAGTTTTTTGCGGGCCGCTCAGCGTGCGCGAACGCCCCGCCAATCATGCTCAGATGGCCGGCACGACGCCGTTTGAGTTTTGACCTCGCCTCAATAAGGAAAAAGTACATGAAAAAAAGTAAGCTTACCTCGTATTTCTCGAATCTTCGAAAAGAATCCGCGAAGAACGCGCGTCCTTCGCAGCTTCGTCTTGAATCGCTCGAAGCGCGTCAGCTGCTGAGCGTAACCGACGTCGCCACGCTCGCCGCCGCGGCGGAAGCCGAACAGCCGGCCGCGTACACGACGGTCGCGCCCGTCTCCGACGCCGTTATCGACGTCAGCTCCGTCCTCGTTACGACGGCTGCTCAGCGCAATGCCGACGACGTAGCCGCGATTAACTCGCTGGGACTCGCAGCTACTCAAGACGACGCCATTTTCAGATGGAGCGACGCCACCGGTCGTCTTATCGGTATCGATTTTACTAAGTGGAATCCCCTGAGTCCCTCAAATTCGGTTGAAGGTAGATCGTTCGACCTCACCGTCTTCCCTGAGCTTAAGGGCGTTACCGCCACCGATTGCGGAATTGCTTCGCTGACGGTTGCCAATTTAACGAAACTTGAGACTCTTTACGTCTCTGGAAACGCCTTTGATTCTTTAGACGTCTCCGGATGCTCCGCCCTCTACAATTTGCAGTGTGGCGCCAATAATATCAGCAGTCTGAATTTGACGGGCTCCGCTCTCACGATCTTGAGCTGCGAAAGCAACGCGCTTACCAAACTCGACCTTTCCGCCACGCCGTCTCTTACCGCGCTGAGCTGCTACGACAACCCGCTTACGGTAATCGACGCGACCCCCTGCGCTAATCTCCGTTCGCTCGAATTTTACGACGGCGCTCTTGAGACGGTTTACGTTAATCACAACGCCGACGTTACCATGCAGCTCTACGTCAAGAAGAGCGAATGCGATCTTTCCGTCGTCGACGCGGATCTCAATGAGATCACGACGACCGCGTCTGAAAACTACTTCCAGTTCACGCTCGGCGCCGCTGCGGCCAATCCGATCACGGCGACGGTAACGTTCCGCAACGCCAACGGCGCGACCCAGAAGATCGAGATCGACCCCTATATCAAACTCGACGCGACCGAAGGCTCCGTATACGCGGTCGTCAGCGAAAACGTCGATCTGACCGGCATGTCGATCTTCGGCATGGCCGATCCGACGTTCAAAGTCTCCGTCGCCGGATATACCGTCGAGGAAAGCGCGGAATTCGTTAAGGTCGAAGACAATACGCTTATCTACGTCGGCGGCCTTGCTTCCAGCGCGACCCCCTACAACGTTACCGTTACGGTCGAAGACGGCGACGCGGTCGACAGCGCCGAGTTCGCGCTGACCGTCGAGCAGTACCAGCTTGCCACGCCTAAGCGTTTCTGGGTAGACGAGGAATTGCAGTTTACCGACGTCCAAGTCAGTTTTGTTTGGGACGCTGTCGAATACGCCGAATCTTATACCCTCGAAACCTACTTTGAGGGTGAGTTGTATAAATCGCAAACGACCAACGCGACTTCTTGTACTGTTACCGGTCTCATTCCGAACACGGAATTCACGTTCAAAGTCAAGGCGACCGCCAACGACATGAAGGATTCCGAGTACGCGGAGTTTGTAATGACGACCGATATGGCGACGCCTGCGGCTCCGCTTGATTTTAAGGTTGCAAGCCGTACGGATAGGGCGGTAACATTGACGTGGAATAAGGCTGACGACTTTGCAGACTACTTCTTCGTTGCAGCTTACACAGAAGACGGATCTACCCTCATTAAGGAATACGAATATGTTGCGGAAACGACGGTAACATTTGATAATCTTGCTGCGAATACGAGTTACCAATTTTCGATTTACGCCGCAGGCGACGAAGTTTACGATTCCGATACTGTGACGATTGTTGGCACGACCGACAAGGCGACGCTCGCCGCGCCGACCGATCTCGCCGCGGCCGCCGACGTCAATTCCGTTACCCTCACGTGGACCGCCGTCGAAGGCGCGGCCGGGTACGTTGTCGACGGATACGGCGATACGGCCGAAACGACCTTTACGGTATCCGACCTCGACCCGAATACCGAGTATACGTTCAACGTCAAGGCGACCGCCGAAGATAAGTACGATTCTGAATTCGCGGCCGTTACCGTGACGACCGACAAAGCGACGCTCGCCGCGCCGACCGACTTTGCCGCCGACGCGACCGAGTCGGCCGTTACGCTCACGTGGACCGCCGTCGAAGGCGCGACCGGGTACGTTGTCGACGGCTACGGCGAAACGGCTGAAACGACCTTTACGGTATCCGACCTCGACCCGAATACCGAATACACGTTCAACGTCAAGGCGACCGCCGAAGATAAGTACGATTCTGAATTCGCGACCGTTACCGTTACGACGGAAGAAGAGGTGGTTCCGAGCGAGTATACGCTTTCCGTTTCGACGACCGATCCCATTTGGGGACATAATGTAATCGCGACGCTGAGTCCTTC
>JAUMVS010000192.1 GCA_030530045.1 Phoenicibacter congonensis | reverse complement strand
GAAAACTTTCAGAGCCTTCCGAACGATCTCATGGCCAAATACGAGAAGAAATTCAAGTATCCGGAACAGTTTTTCAGAAGTGAAGAAGGCATAAAGGCAGTCAGATTCACTCCGGAAGTTAATGAAAGAGAGGCAGATTATGAGCGATAAAATACTCACAGTAAGCTCTGATGAGCTTAAGAAAATGGTGGAGCAGCTGCCCGACGGCGTGATCATAGAGGTCACTTTTGAAGAGGAGGCTGATGAAAATGACTAAGGAAGACAGCATAAGCAAAGGCCTTAAGGTCGTTAAAGTACGCCTCGTCAGAGACAATACACTTAAGAGAACGCGTCAGGTCAGATGCACAGATGATGCAGTTGAAGTCATGAAAGAGGAGCTTTCGGGCTATGACAGAGAAGCATTCTGTGTGCTGAATCTTAAGTCGGATGGCAGTGTAATCAACATGAATATTGTAAGTGTAGGCACACTTAACTCATCTCTGACAGCACCAAGAGAGGTTTTCAAAAGCAGTATTCTGGCAAATGCATCGTCAGTAATACTCTTTCATAACCACCCAAGCGGCAATGAAATGCCATCAAGAACCGACTACGACACCACCAAAAGGCTCTGTGATGCAGGGGACATCCTTGAGATTCCGGTGCTGGATCACATAGTTGTGGGAGGTGGAAACGGTAGAGTTCACAGCTTTGCAGCTAACGGTGAACTGGGCAAAACCTACGATCAGCTGCATAGAAACGATATGGACTGGGAACGCTAGGAAAGTATGCATAATCTTAGCAAGCACTGCCAACATACTCCTGCAAAGGCTTTTGCAGAGTATTAGGCGAACACAAGGCGGAAGGTATTTAGCTTTCCGCCTTTGTGCTAGGGACGCTGTCCCTAAGACCCTGAAGTGAAAGGAGTAAACGAGATGACAAAGAACAGAACAATAAAGAAGCAGTTCTGGTTTAACAGAGAAGAAGCATCCATGCTTCAGAAGAAAGCGAAGAAGGCGTGCCTGACAGAGGCGGCGCTGGTGAGATTTCTCGTGAGGGGATATGAGCCAAGAGAAAAACCCGACGACCGCTTTTATGATTTTGCAAAGGAACTCTACAGAGTAGGCGACTCACTGTCGATCATTGCGCAGTCACTTTCAAGAGGTGAGGACTTCGATGCGGCCAGGTACGATGCGGAAGTGAAAAATCTTCATCGCTTCCAGGAGAGACTGGAGAAGGAGTTCATCGAGAACAGGAAGGTGGAGTAGATGGCAGTCACGAAGATATGGGATATAAGAGGCAATCTCTCAAACTCACTTCGCTATGTCCAGAATGCGGAGAAGACATACAACCCGGACTTCGATTCTGATCTGCAGACCCTGGGCGATGTAATGAGCTATGCGGAAAACGAGGAGAAGACCGAGAAGAAGTATTATGTGTCCGCCCTTAACTGCAATACCACCTGCGCCCGGGAACAGTTCATCAATGTGAAGAAGACATTCGACAAGGAAGGTGGCATCATCGCCTATCATGCCTACCAGAGTTTTGCTCCGGATGAAACCACTCCGGAGCAGGCTCACAGGATCGGCGTTGAGCTGGCGGAGCGACTCTGGGGCGACAGGTTCCAGGTAATCGTAGCAACCCATCTGAATTCCCATTGCCTGCATAATCATTTTGTGATAAATAGCGTGTCCTTCAGAGATGGCGGCAGGTATCACGACTGCAGAGATACTTACCGCATTCTCCGTCAGACCTCGGATGAGATATGCAAAGCCCACGGTCTTTCAGTCGTGGAGAAACCTCACAAGTATGAGCGTGAGGAAATCTACGAAGCAATGGCCAGCAGAGCAGGAATGCCAACAAGGCTTAACCGAGCCAGAGAAGCCATTGACGAGGCCATAAGCAAAAGCTGCACAATGCGTGAGTTTGAAATGTACCTGCGGCGCCTTGGCTATTCCACCCAGTTCAATCCGAAGCGCAAGTACTGGACCATAACTCCGGCAGGAAACACCAAGCCTATAAGACTTGCCCGCCTGGGTGAAGAGTACACCAACGAGCGAATCATGGAGAGAGTCAGGGAGAATCCTCAGACTGTTAGGATGCAGACCTTTCAGCGCGGCAGCGGCAGGCAAACGCAATACCTGCTGCTTACAAGAAAGGACAGAATAAAGAAGGTGGGCGGATTTAAGGGAAGATATCTGAGGCTATGCTATGAGCTTGGATATCTGCCGAAGTACAGGCAGAAGCCGAACAATATCCACCATCTCCTGAAGGATGAACTGATGAAGATGGATGAGATATCTCGGCAGACCAGATTCCTCTGCCGGGAGAACATCACCTCGGCAGAGGAACTTCAGTTGTCTACAGAACATAGACAGCTGGAAGTGAAAAGGCTCACCGATAAAAGAGATGAACTCCGAAAAGAGATCCGCAGGAAGATCCCGGTCGAGCAGAAGGAACTTTGCAGGGAGCAGATAAGCGAGATAACCGGGCAGCTGAAGCTTTTGCGCGAAGAACTGAAACTGTGTGAAGGTATCAGGCAGCGAAGTGAAGAGATAAGAGAAAAACTTGAAGTTATAGATAAAGAAGAGAGGAAGGAGATGAGCAGGTAATGTCGCAGTTGTCTATTTGTTTGAGTTTGTAGTATAATCGGGATGAGGAGGATTCGAAATGACGGAATTAAACACAATTACAAATGAAGTTGTGAATTCTGCCAGAGATCTCTTTAAGGATCAGCTGTGGCGAATTATGTTATATGGGTCATATGCACGCGGTGATTTTAACGAAGAATCAGATGTGGACATTATGATTCTGTTAGATTGCGACGAATCCGACATAA
>JAUMVS010000191.1 GCA_030530045.1 Phoenicibacter congonensis | reverse complement strand
CTAAAAAATCCTTATAATCCGTGAAATCCGTTGTGTAAAAACACTTCCTAACCTTTAGCTCGACTAATTAAAAATTAAATAATTTTTTTATTAACCACTTAAAAACAAACGACAATGAGAAAACTGACATCTATTCTCACTGTTGCCCTCATGGCAATCAGCATGACGGTGTGTGCACAGACAGCCAAAGGTGGCAAAGTCCTGGTGGCTTATTTCTCCGCTTCAGGCAACACCAAGGTGGCTGCAGAGAAAATTCAAAAGGCTGCTGGCGCTGACATCTATGAGATTCGGCCTGCAAAGCCCTACACGAAGGAAGACCTCGATTATCGTAATCGTCAGTCCCGTTCCGTAGCGGAAATGGGCAATCCTGCTTTCAGGGAGAAGTTAGGAGGCAAGCCTGTTGACATCAAGAAGTATGACGTCATTTACATGGGTTTCCCCATTTGGGCAAACAAGGCACCCAGCATCATCTATTCATTCCTTGAGTCACAAGACTTCAAGGGCAAGACCATCATTCCATTTGCCACATCTGGCAGCAGCCCGATTGACAATTCTGTCAACCAACTCAAGACTGCTTACCCCAGCCTCACCTTCAGGGCTGGCAAGCGCATGAACAATGCGACAGACGAGGACATCAAGGCTTTTGTGGGGAAATAACAGTGTCTGTATTCTTATTTGGAATCGAAAAAGGGGAAAGACGAATGCGTTTTCCCCTTTTTAGTGACTTTTATAACTTTTTTGTCAAAAAATAGAAAAAAAGTAGAGATTTTGTTTGGAGGATTGTTTTCTTTTTACATATATTTGCAATCGAAACGTCAACTCGAAACAGACAAAGGGTAATAGACAACGGACAACGGAAGGAGAGACCCCTCAAATAAAATATCCAAAACTTAAATCAAAAGAGAAACGAGAGAGAATAAAAAGAGATATTAACCTTAACAATGAAACTTATGAGAAGAGTCTCCCATTTATTGGGATTTGTTGCGGCAATGTTGCTGGCAACAACAGTTTCTGCTCAAGACAGGCAACTTGCCAACCATTTGTCTATCGGTGCAGAAGTGGGTACGACAGGTTGGGGATTTGAGGCTGCCATGCCGGTGACCCATTACGTGACGTTCCGTACAGGATTTACAACATTGCCCCGTTTCAACATCAACTTCGACATCGACTACACCACGAAGGGCGTGGAGAAGAATGTGGATGTGCGGGGGCGTGTCCACATGACTGACTATAAACTGCTGGCTGACATCTATCCATTCAAACACAGTTCCTTCCACTTGACGGGTGGTTTTTATGCAGGTATCCCCGATCTTGGTACGGTGTATAACACGGGACTGCTGGATGTGGACGAAGGCGAAGGTCTTGAAATCGGTGATGTGTTTGTGCGTCCAGATGAGGATGGTCTGGTGAGATTGAAACTCCAGACCAAGGGATTCAAACCCTATGTCGGATGGGGCTTCGGACGTCCTATCTCTTCCAAGCACAAAGTGAGTGTGGCATTCGATTTTGGTGTCATGTTCTGGGGAAAGCCATCCTTGAAGGTTTATTCACCTGATGAGGAAGGATGGATCAAGATGCGGAAGGATGATATAGATAACGAGGATTTCCATGATGCCGTGAAGATTATTGAGCGGGTGAAAGTGTATCCCGTGCTCAACTTCCGTCTTTATTATAATGTATTCTAATGTGGGTGGTAAAGATTTAAGTTTAGAGTTTAAGGTTTAAGGACCATGCGGCGAGTGTGCACACCGCGTCAGCCTGACTGTCAACTGTCAATTATCAACTGTCAACTAAATCATAACCCTAAAAACTAAAATGATATGAAAAAGAATTTGCTTTATTTGTCCATGTTTGCCGCTGCAGTGGCTTTTGCAGCATGTAGCACTGATGGCGATGATGTTACCATTACAAAAGAATCGGCTTCATCATCATCTGCACCAGCCCTGAATGCCTCATTGACAGAAGCATTAACGCTCAAGTTTAATGCTGAAACGGCTCCTTTCAAGGAGATTTCTTTCACTGAGACGAATCGGGCTATCATAATCAAGAAACGACAGATGCTTCTTTCTGCCAAAAGACGTGCTGAGGGAGATGCAAAAGATGAATATATGGTTGGTACTTATACTTTAACAGTCAATGGCAACAAAAACATCTACAACATCAAGGATGAGGATGGCAAAGACTATTGTACGGTAGAAGTGACCAACAAGGAAACGGGCAAAAGTGTTACCGCCAAGATTCTTCGCTTGATGAGTGGCAGTGAAATTGAAGTATTTGAAGCCGAGGATGCCGTGATTGCGGAAAAAGTGGCAACTGATGCGATTTCAACAAAACTTTGTCGCGAATGGACGGTGGTGAGCACACGTCTGCGTCACAAGGATGGCGTGACTGCGGTGAAGCAGTTTGATAATCCTGCCGAAGCAGCTAGTCTCAATGCCATACTTGACTATGCAAAGACTGTCGCCACCATCACCGAAGAACTGGACGAGGGTACCGTCATCACCAGTATTGAGTTTACAAGCGATGGCAAGTTCTGCCTCTTCTTCGAGAATGGCAACCACTACATCGGAAAGTGGAGTTGGGCAGACCTCAACAACGGCTATCTTGATTATGATTGGAATGACGAAGAGATGGGTAACAAGTTCATGAAGGACGGACAAGCCATCTTCGATGTCAGGTCTTACAAGAAAGTGAACTACTACGTGCTCACCCTTGCTGCCCAGATAGAAGAGAAAGACAAGACCTACAAAGTGGAACTCTCCTTCTATTTGAACGAAAAGTGATATAATTTAAGTTTCGGAAGTGTTTTTCCACAACGGATTGCACGGATTATACGGATT
>JAUMVS010000190.1 GCA_030530045.1 Phoenicibacter congonensis | reverse complement strand
AAAGGTAAAACTAGATCTTTACCTTGAATACTGTCTGCTCTTCGCATTCAGTTGCAAGAGCATCGAGTGCAGTACCAACGCGTGAGTAACGGAGTTTGTACTGTTCCTCAACTGGTGTATTTGGGTCACCAAGAGGATATGGAATAGAAATTGTTGGAACGATTCTGTTAGCGCCAACAGTAAGAGCAACAGGAACGAGGTTGCACATGTGGACAATTGGGTATCCAGCTTTCTCGATTTCCTTGACCATCGTTGCACCGCAACGAGTACAAGTGCCTCAAGTAGAAGTCATAATTACGCCAGTTACGCCCTCTTCCTCGAAGTAAGGAAGCATTTCCTGAGCCATACGAGCTGCCTCAGACTCTGTTGTGCCTGTGCCAACTGTTGTGTAGAACCAGTCGTCGAGCTTGCCAATCTTGCCCTCTTTCTCGTACTGACGAAGAGCGTCAATTGGAGTACAAACATCTGGGCAAGCGTCAGCAGCAGCTGGGTCATAGCCTGCGTGAATTGTCTTGTAGCCGCCTTCTGCACGGTTAGGAAGCTTGTCAAGACCAGCAACATTGTAGCGGCCCCAACGTGTAGCAGAAGCTGACTGAATTCTGTCTGGGTTGTCTACAGGAACGATGCCGCCTGTAGTAACAAGAGCGATAGTTGCCTTTGAGAGATCCTTGATTGCTGGAGCAATTGGTACAAGGTCCTTCTTAGGAATAACGAGCTCTGTTTGGTAATCTTCGCCCTGAATTTTCTTGATGAGCATCTGAACGCCACGGTATGCAGCTGTGTTCTCGTAGGTGTTCTCAAGATAAACTTCGTGACGGCAGCCACGTGGGAAGTAGCCCTCAACCTCAGCGCCGCGAGTAGGCTCGCCAGCGAGAAGACGGTTTGCAAATTTTGTCATTGCAGGAACGTCTTTTCTCATCTGAGCAGCAGCGTTGTGGCCGTCCATGATGTAGCAGTCCTTCTTGAACATTTCAACGCCAGGGTTCTCAACGTTCATAGAAGTGATGCAAGGTACGCCGAATTTCTCGGTAACAGCTTTGCAGAAGTTGCCGCAAGCTACGCCGTAACGACCAGCCTGGAAAGCAGGGCCTGCAAGAGCAAGGTCAAACTCGAGTCCGTCGAGCATGTCAAGAATGCGAGAGATAGCTTCGTCGGTGTTTGAACCCATGAAGTTGTCGCCGCAGATAACAGTGTGTGTAACTTCAGCATCTTCGAGCTGAGCATTCATTGCCATTGAAGGTCCAACTGTGCCTTCAATAATCTCTGGCTCGTAATCAGCTGTGTCCTCGCCGCCTTTTCCGCCGAAGAATTGGTTCAGGTAAACAATAACTTTCTTAGACATAATTTACCCCCTAAACTTCTTTCATGGTCTTGATGCAGAAACCAGAAATGTGGTCGCCGCAGAACCAGTTGTTGTCTTCCATGATGATTGAGCCATCGTCACGGCCAGATTTGCCGAGAATCTCGTCGTAGCCCCATGAACCAGACATGCCGTCGCGGTTGAGAGCTTCGAGGTTGCCGATGACTGTTGCGCATGCAGGAAGGTCAGAAAGCTCACCAACGTTGCCTGTTGAAACAAGAGCAGTGAGTTTCTCATCGAGTGTAACGAGTGGCTGACCAAAGCCGTCACGTCCAACAGATTCGTTAGAAATGCCGACAACTGGAATTCCAGCGTCCTCGAGGATAACCTGGCAACGAACGTAGTCAGTGTCAGGGTTGCCGTAACCTTCCTCAGTTACGAGTGCATAGTCAGCACCGAGGTTGAGAGCCATGTTGCGAACCATAACTGCGCAACGCTCTTTTTGGTCGAGTGCTACGTTGAGGTTTGACATGATAACGCCAACAAAGTTGAACTCTTTGCCGTCATGCTTCATGAGTTCTTTAAGTGTTGGGAAGTTCTGCATCTCATATGTAGACCATTTTGAAGATGCTGGCATGAATGATCCAGAAATCATTGCGCCGTCGAAAACCTCAGTTGGGCTCACGTAAGAAGGCAGATATTTGTTCATATCCCATCCATACCAAAGGTCGTTGTAGCCCAATGCCTCCATCTGTGATTGAGGTTGCAGAACAGCAACAACATTTGGGAGCTCCTTGCGTGAGTCGTCGCGTTTCAGAACTGGCTCGAAGTCATAAACTTCTGTTTCCTCAACAGCCACGTTCTCGGCGATCTTACCAATCCACTCAGCCAAGCGGTGGCCACCCCAGCGAAGTGCGTGGTTGCACTTTTGCTGCTCGTGCTTCTCAAACTCCTCGTCAGTGTCAGCTACCAGGCAGATGTTGATAAGCTGTGACCAGTAAGTGTGTTTAGCACCTTCACCACCCATGTCAATGACGCCGTCGCCAAATGAGCCATACTCTTTAGCAACAACTGTGACGCAGCATCCTTTGAATGCTTTGAGCTCGCCTTCGCCAGCAGGAACAACTTCGTCAGTAACTCCTGGGAACAAAGTACGACCGTCGACGCGCATTCTTGGCTCGATGACCTCGACTACAGGGACAATTCTTGTGTCGTCGCCTGGATGAGCGATAACAATGTCCACGTCAGTCAGGTGATCGTCCTTCTCTTTCAGAAAGTCAATAGCTTCTTGCTTATTGATAGTAAGAACACCATTGGCAAAAGAGTTTTCTGTACCAAGAACAACGTCTTTAACCTGGATATTTCCAATTTCCAGCTTCATCGATTTCACACTCCTCTCATTAATAAACGTGAATAACGATAGCTTGAGGTTGGACCCTCAATGTGGCTGTCATTATACTTAAATTAATCATGTTTGTCAAAATTAATTGAAATTTTTTTGAACAGCGGCGTTTTTTATTTATTAAACATAAAAGTCGCGTGTTACAG
>JAUMVS010000189.1 GCA_030530045.1 Phoenicibacter congonensis | reverse complement strand
GCAAATACGCCTACGCCCGCCGTGCAGGAAGCACCGCAGAGTATCAATGACCTTACGCCGGATACTCCTATAGATCAGGCTGATGCAATTATTGAACACGCCATAGCTCCGGCGTTCAGGGATAATCTTACCGCTATGAATCGGGCTAAGCGCTGGATTTATAAGAACTTCGTTTCCGGGCAGGAATCCCTTGAACGGTTCTCGAAGAAACAGGCCAGCATCGACAAGGGAACGACTACGGTCGATGCTGCCGTCCAACAGCTCCGTAATATCGGCGGCACGGTAGACTATATCATGGATACCGAGCTGGTTGACCGTAACCGTAATCCAACCGGGCTTGGTTCTTACAAGCAGATAATGACCCCGCCCGACGGTATTGACTTTGATGTGGTGCAGGAGTATTTGCTCAATAAGCATAACGTTGACCGCATGAGCCTGAAGCAGCGTGGCTATGATAAAAACAAGGCTGTCATGGCGAATGAGAACGGACGCGCCAGAACCGCAAAACAGTCACGGGAAATCGTTCAGCAGATGGAACAACAGTACCCCGGCCTTAAAGCATGGGACAACCGCCGTAAAAACTGGTGGAATACTTTTGTCCGTGAACACATGGTAGCCACCGGGCTTATCAGCGATGAGAGCTGGCAGGAGTGGTGCAAACAGTATCCGAACTATGTTCCCACCTTCCGAAAAATATTTGATGAACGAGGTAGCGCAAACAGCACAAAGGGTTCTACCGACATTGGCGGCAGGGTTCGTTCCGTAAAGGGTTCAAAACTGGAAGTGGTTGATGTGCGCGAATCCTTTGCGGACTACATCAATAGCATGGTAAGAGCTTCGGCAAAGAACGATGTCATACTCAACATGTTCAACTTTGCCGAATCCCACCCTGATGCTGTAGCGGAATACTGCCAGATAATCGATGACCAGACGGGTAATATCAATCCCACGGACCCGAACCTAAATCCATTTGATGCGCTGGCAACAGAGGCATACAACGAGGCTAAGGACGGCCAGTATATTCTACGCTGCAAGATAGACGGTTACTGGAGGGCAATGTCCGTAAGCAAGGACGTTTACGATGGAGTATCCGACCTGTTCAGCCGTGATTACAGCGATACTGAGCGGGTACTGATGGATATTGGTACTAAACTGAATTGGGGACAAAAAGCACTTATCACCGGCTACAATCCGTTCTTTGCTATCCGTAATACGTTGCGTGACACGCAGACGGCATACCTGAACGATGAAGGCACTAACCCCCTTTCATTCCTGAAATCCATCTATGACGCAGCCAAGGATATGATCACGGATTCCCCGGACTTTGAGAAATTCAAGGCATACGGCGGAGACAGAAGCGGGTTCTTCAAGTCTAACGAGGGCTTTATCAAGAGCGCGGGTTTGGATACCGAAAAGGGCAGTAAGGCCGCCAGAACAGCAAAAAAGGCAGTGATGTTCATTCCAAATGCGTTTGCCAAGATGGGTGAAGTTTCTGAAACGTTGAACCGCTACGCCTCCGCAAAGCGGTACCTGAATCGGCACGGCGGCAGTATCGACGGCGACTGGCAAAGCGCAATGCTTGCATCGGCCGAAGGTACTACGAATTTCTCGCGCTCCGGCAAGGTCGCTAAGCTTGCCGACTGCTATGCCCTATATCTCAATGCCAACATTCAAGGTACTGACAAGATGCTCCGACAATACACCGGCGCAGATACCGCAGCTAAGACATGGGGCAAGACCGCAGGTATGGCAATAGCTTCTGTTCTTCTGAAACACCTGTTCAACAATGATGATAATGAACATTATCAGAACTTGAGCAACTATATCAAGGACAACAATTACTGCATACCTAATATACTGGGCGAGAGGGACGAAAACGGATATTGCACCTCTTTCATTGTGCTTCCTAAGCCCCAAGGCTATGGAGCCATAATAGCAGGGTTTGAACGTATTGCTACAATGTGGGACGAGGATAAAAGTCTTGAAGAAGCATATGACGGCTATATGGATAGTTTGAGCGGTGCATTGCCTGTAAACTCCTCGCTGCCTTGGTCTGCGTTTAAACAGGCTATCAACAACGAGAATTGGTATGGCGGTACGATAGAGCCACAGCGCATGGAGGATTTGCCTGTTGAGGAACGCTATGACAACGGCACATCGACAATAGCTATCAACCTTGCCAAGGGTGACGCCGCGCTCATGGACACTGAATTTGGCAAATGGCTGGCCGATTCCTCGCTTGGCAAAAAGCTTGGTATAGGCCAATGGTCGCCAATGAAGATAGACTATCTGCTTGAACAGAAAACAGGCGTTGGCGGCGACTTCGTACTGCCCCCGCTGGCCGTTGAGAATTTTGAGAACTACGGCACGGACGAGCAGCGATTCAATCCAGACAGTGCAGTTAAGGGACTGCTTGACCCCATCAAAACGCAGTTCGTCAAGGACCCGCTGTATTCTAATGACATTATGGGCAAGTTCTATGATGCAAAGGAAGATGCAAAAGCCGCAGCAGATGAAGCCAAGAAGCAGCGCAACAGTGCGGGGATAGACGAAAAGAGCGACGAGGAAAAATACTACTATCACTATTCCGACATGTCCTCTTGGATTTCTTACAGCAATGCCATCGAACGCGATATTCGCAATAGCGAACCCAACACCAAGGAGCGTGACGAAAAGATTCGCACACTTCGCAAGGAGCGCATAGATAACCTAAAAGAGTTTATGGCAAATCCTGAAGGTTACAAGCCTCCAAAGGTTCCTAAGAACTTCTGGAAGAACCGTAACGGAAGGTAATCAAATAGCCCCCTTACCGGGGGCTATTTTTTATTGCCTTGTTATACGCCTTGATTTCC
>JAUMVS010000188.1 GCA_030530045.1 Phoenicibacter congonensis | reverse complement strand
TTAAAGGCCGTTTGAATGAACCTCTAAGTGAAGCAGGTTATTTTTTACACATTACATAACAGCTGAGTGCATATTGTTTTTCAATCAATATTAATCAAAAAAACGTTAGAGTAAAATGAAAAATTACAACGGAAAATGTTTGAGAGCAGCCTGCCTGCTGACAGTGGCGGTGGCTTTCTCATCCTGCGGCAAAGTCAACGGCGGCAGCGATGTCATCGTCAATGAGCCTGAGCAGACCATTACCTTGGCGGTAGCCAACTCCGGTGACAACTTCCTCGCCACCCGTTCTGCACGTTCTCTCTACAGCTCTGAGGCTGCTCAGAACATCGAGAAGGTGAAGGTCGTGATTTATAGACTTGGTGATCTGCCGAGCGGAGTGACGACCAATGCAGATCTGACAGAGACTGTAATGAGCGGCTTCACTTCGTACGGGACACAGACCATCGTCGCCCAGAAACTGTTCTCGGACTGGATGAACAATGGTGTGAGCAACGCCTATAGCGACAGAAGCTACGGAAACGGCCGTCAGGCTTCCTGGACTCTCTCCACCGCTGACCAGATTACGACAGATGGTGTGTATATGGCTTATGCCGTAGGTTACAATGACTCCGAATACGCAGCTTACACATCATTCGATGCCTTAGCTAAAGAGAACACATTCTCCTTCCCTCTCAGCGTAGCGCAGAATACGGTATCTGGCACCGAGGTGACGCCTAAGGTATATGAGGTATTCGCGGGCAGCGCACCGTTCGTGGTGACAAAGAAAGCAGTCGTAGAAGGTGGCTCTGAGTATTCTTATCAGTTCAATGTCTCTCTGACACTCCATCGTCAGGTGGCCGGCACCATCGGTTACTTCACTAACGTCCCGGTGAAGGGTAATGCCGATCACGCTGACAAGGTAGGCGCAAAACTGCGTCTTGTGGCTTCCGGCCGTAGCGCAAGTGCAGCTTTCGCAGCATTCAACAGCGAATATACAGGTGCCCCGGGAACCACAACCGATAACGTGAAGTACGTGGTGAACGGTTATGGCGCAGCTGCCAAAGCGACAGCCGATGTTGCCAAGTTCTATGGTTCCACCACCAGCGATGCCTATACGGTATATGAGGTAGCACTCTCAGACTGGTTTAAAGGAACTACCGGTACTACTGTAGGTATGGATATCAATAACGATGGAATGCTGAACGAGGGTGATGTAGAAAGCAGTGGGACAGCTACTTGGGTAAATCCTTACGACGCATCGAACACTAAGCCCGGCGTAAAGAAAGGCACTGTGCTGGGAAGCTCATTCCTGTTCCCGTTCGCGATGGATTCAAGCAAACCGACTTTCCAGCTGCAGCTGCTTGATGCCGCCGGTGAGATCATCCGTTACTGGAACATCCGTCTTCAGACCTCTACCTCTACGGATTCGCAGATTAACCGGGAAGCGAGTCTGGTGGACGCAAACGGAACTGTAACGACCAATACTGTAAAGGAGAACTACGTAAACTACAGTATCCTCCGCAACCATCTGTACAATATCGGTACAAGAAACGCCGGTGACGGCGGCGGCACTGATACCGGTACCGATGACAAGGCTCAGCCTCTGAACAACGAGACCCTGATCCTGCGTGTGAACGACAACTGGGAGATGATCCACGAGATGGAGATCGACTGATCCCGATAGTAAGAACGAAGCTTTGGGGATGTCTCAGGATATCCCCAAAGCAATATTTAAGGAATTGTCCCAAACGGATAAGCAGTGAAGAGAATACAGAACGTAGCCTTGTGCCTTTCGCTTCTTGCAGGAATATGTGCCGGCTGTTCGGAAGAGCATTTAGCTCCCGAGCGGAAGAGTGCAGAAGGGAACATCATCTTGCGGGTAGGGACCGTGGCACGGACGAGGACATCATTGGCCGGTTCATATAACTTGAACCACGTCTGTCAGGTGTACGCCGTCCTCTATGAGGGGACGGGCGACGGGGCCTCTTATGTCTGCCATAAGGATCTCAATTGGAATCCGAAGGATTCGGCAGACTATGCAGAAGGGGTGGTGCAGCAGAAAGTGTATGAACTCGAAGCTCCGCCGGCGCTCGGCTCCGGCAAGGAGTGTACGCTGCTGTGTGTCGGGCTGGACGACAAGTCCGGCGAGACCTACGCTCTGGCGCTGGATGCAGACGGCAAGACTCCTTCGTTCTGTACCGAGGGCAGCACGCTTGCTGACGCCAAGGCCATACTGGCTGCCGGGGCGTCGATGACCGAGGCTGAATTGTTTGCCGGATGGGAGACCTTCACCTATCAGCGGAAGGATACGACTGCCGTGGAGGTGGAGCTTACCCGTCGAGTGTCCGGTGCCTATGCTTATCTGAAAGACATTCCCGTAACGATCAGCGGCTCGGACGTAAAGTACATACAACTGGTTCTGGGCAACCGTCCCAACACGCAGATCGCTCTGACAAGAGTGGAACGCACCGTCGATAATCTGCTGCCGGCAGACTTCGGCAGTGTACCTGCTTCAGACGAGTCTTCGAAGGTGCTGGACAAACTCGCACTCGAGGACATTGCTGTCGCCGACAGCGGCACCAATCTTTATGATATAAACAGTGAATATACCGAGAGCCTCGGACTCTCGGCGCAGACTCTGCTGCTCAGCGCTTACCTTCTGCCGATGAAGGCCGGAACTGAGGGGACGCTGGCGATTGAGCTGCTGGATGAGTCCGGTGCGCTGATAAAAAGCTTCCCCGCACAGTGGAACAATGTGCCCGCGACTGTGGGAACTGTGACCCACTATCCGATCTATCCGAACTATGTGTACCACGTGGGGACACGTTCGGCGGACATGACTTGAACTGAAAAAAGTTGACACTGTACGGGGACAAAAAGTACAGTGTAATG
>JAUMVS010000187.1:2218-2873 GCA_030530045.1 Phoenicibacter congonensis | reverse complement strand
AAGCCTGGAACGCATTCGCCGCTTTCTTGAACTCGGGGTGTTCCTGCTCGATTCTGGCGATTTCGGCGCGCCGCTCCGCCGCTGTCAGCGCGTATCGGTCAAATACGGGCTTGCCCTGTGCATCACGGTCAAGGCTGTGCATCAGCAGCAGATAACCCGTCCATTCGGAAAAGTCCTTTCCTTTCAGCCCCGATTCGGCGATTCGGGTTTTCAACGCCTCTCCGATTCGGTTGCCGCTTACGTCCGTCAACGCTTCGGTCAGCAGCCCGTATGCGCGCTTATCTGCGGTGTTTCGCAGCAGCGCGCTTTCCCGCAGATTATCTTCAAATGCAACGACTTTTTGCAGCGTGTTCCGTCGAACAATCTCGTTGGCCTTTTCCGCGGGGGCGGTGCTGTCCACGAACGCATAGAAGAATTTCTCGTCCAGCTTCTCGTCGCTCTTGATGTCGCTTCGGTTGACCATCATCGCCTGGGCCTTTTCCATGACCGATTGGTTCAAATAGGTGCGCACGTTCGTCTGTGCCTGCCGAACCGCCTCCTCCATGCCCTTTTCTCGAACCGCCCGTTCAAAGGTTTCCACAAATCCTTCGCCCGCAAATTGCTTTGCCGCTTCGTCATTGACCATGTAGCGCCACATAAACTCCGCCATTGCTTC
>JAUMVS010000187.1:0-2208 GCA_030530045.1 Phoenicibacter congonensis | reverse complement strand
GGCAGTTCGCTTTCCGCGTAATGCGTCCCGAAATCAGGGTTTGCATGCAGCAGATTTTGAACCATTTCCGCCGTGCCCGTAATGCCCGTCCGTTCGCTGACAGCATGCCCGATTTCATGCATGTTCACGTCCACACGGGCGGCACTTTTGGCGTCCGTCGCCATATACCGCATAACCTCGCGATAATAGGCGCTCGCCCCTCCGGCTTCCTTCATATTCCACGCACCGATGGTTGAACCGACTCCGATATCCTTAGCCAGCTTCTTGGTTGTCTTAACGATATTGGTCCCCTTGTCCGCCTTGCCCTCGGGCTGCTGCACCTCGATACCGCGATACGTCGTGTTTTCTTTGGCTTTTGCCCCGACGTCGCCTTCCATAACGCCCTTGGCCGCGCGTCGAACCTGCGCGGTATCCTGCGGCTTTTCAAGTTTGACCTGTTTGTCCCGATAGGCTTTCTTCCGCGCCATCAGCGCGTACATGACATCCTCCTCGGGATGCAGGCTTGCCGCCTCCATATAGCCGTTGCTCATGTTGGCCAGCTCTACATAAAACTGTCCGTCCAGCTTCACCGCGCGGTCTGCAAGCGCCCGCGTGAAACGCGTTCCGTAGGCGTTGTTGACCTGAGAAATGCTCTTGAGTCCCGTGATACTCAGAATTTCTGCGGTCTGAGAATCGTTGACATACACTTTTCGATTTCTCAGCGTGTTTGCAACGCCGCTCAAAGCGTCATATGTCCGCTTTGCCTGCTCTTTTTGCATCGCCTTTTCCATGTACCGCGTTACGGCGTTGTTCGCATTGGCCTTATCCCTCTCTTTGGCGTCGTCAAGCGCAACCGCCAGCTCGCCCGCTTTGGTGACCGCCGCTTCCGTCTCGTCAAAGAGGATATCGGCGACGGTATCGTCCATCTTCGCCAGATTGTTGTATACGTCGTCGATAATTCCGTTGGCCTGACGTTCGCTGACAGGCTGCCCGTCTTTCAGCGCCTGCGTAAGCTGTTCGGCCTTTTCCGCTGCATTTTGGGCTTTGGTCAGGGCGTTCACGCTTTCTTCGGCCTTCTTTTTCAAGGCCGCCCGGTCCTGTGCGGCATCATATGCGCTCCGAACCCTGCCGCCCTCTCGCGCTGCTTCCATAACCTCGCCTGCAAACAGGTCGCTCGTCGTCTGGTCAAGCGTGCCGATTTGCGCATCGATTCTCTTTTGCAGCCGCTCAACATCCGCTTGGCTGACGGTTTCGCCGTTTTGCAGCGCCTGAATCATCGTCTGGGCTTCTCGGGTCAGCCCTTGCAAGTCTTCGACCCGTTCCAGCTCCGCAACATCGTGACGCATGCTCGCATCCGCGCCGCGCGCATCCTGAATCGCGCTTTGCAGCCTGCCGCCCTCTCGCGCAGCCGAAATCGCCTCGCCCGTGTCCGCCGTGTCTCCGGCCAGTGCGCGCAGCTCGCTGAGCAGCGCGTCGGCAACGTTTTCGTCAATGCTTTGCCCGTTTTCAACGGTTTGGGCCATCTGCCGAATTTCGTCGGCCACGCGGCGAAGGGTTTCCGTTTGCCGATTCTCGGGCGGCACGGCCTCCTCATTCGCCTGATAAAACAGCGTTTCGTCCTGCGCCCGCTCGATTTCCTGCTCGTAATCGGCAAGCGTTCCTTCATCCATGTTGGCTTCCCGCATGGCTTCAATCGTTTCCCGCAGCTGCTTCACGCGTTCGTCGGCATTTTGACGGGCCGTGTCTGCGATTTCTGTCCGTTTCTCCTTGATTTCGGCAATGCGCTGTTCGACCGCTTCCTTTGTTCCTTCGTCATAGCCGACCGTTTCCTGCTCCTGCAAAACGTCCGAAAGCCGCTTGATTTCATCCCCATAGTCGGCGTATTCCATCATAGTTTCAAGTTCCGTCTGAAACTGCGCCGCGTTCTGAAGGTTCTCTTCCCTGCTGATTTGTGCGCCTCGCTTGCGCGCTTCATCCAGCCCTTTGTTATAAGCTTCTTGCGCTGCCGCCTGATGTTTGGCCGCCGTGTCGCGGTATTCGTTGGCCGTTTTTTGGTTTTCGCTCATGCGCACGCGTGCCGCCTGCATGTCCTTAACCTTCGTCAAGTCGCCCGCCATAACGGCGTCAACCAGCTCTTCGTATTGGGCTTTGGCCGCATCCGCTGCCTGCTGAGCCGCGTCCGCCTTGCTCTGCGCCTCGCGCTGCATGCGCGCTTGTTCGTTGCCCGTC
>JAUMVS010000186.1 GCA_030530045.1 Phoenicibacter congonensis | reverse complement strand
AAAACACGGGGTCTGGCCAAACTTGTCCCTTGACAATGCTCTGCTCATATTGGTGTGACGATGATGGGTATACAATATCAGACAAAGTAAGATCATGTAGTCGGAGGTCACCATGGCTATCGCAGCTACCACCGAGTCCATCTCAGCCAAGCTCCGCAAGGACGAGAAGGACCGCTTCTCCGCCATCTGCGACGAGATCGGCACCTCGCCGAGCAACGCCATCCGCATGTTCGTTTCTGTGTTCAACCGCCGAGGCGGCTTCCCGTTCGATCCGTCGAACCCCTACGGGTTCAGCCCCGAGACGCTCGCCGCCATGGACGACGCGGCGACGGGCAGGAACCTCTCCGGCCCCTACCGCACCGTCAAGGAGGCCATGGCCGCACTCGACGAGGAGTAGGCCATGATGGAGCTAAGGTTCACGGCGAAGTTCAAGAAGGACTACAAGCGCATAAAGAGGCAAGGCAAGGACATCTCCAAGCTCGAGTCGGCCCTCGAGGTGCTCGCGCGGGGAAGCCGTGCCCGAGGCGATGCGCGACCACTCGCTGAGCGGGACGTACCGCGGGCACCGGGAGTGCCATATCGAGCCGGGCTGGCTGCTCATCTACCGTATCGACGAGGAAGGACTCGTTCTCGTCGCCACGCGCACGGGGAGCCATAGCGAGTTATTTGGGCTATAAGGAATCAGGGGGAGGATTGCCGCATGGATCCGATTCTTGGAGAGCTGACAACACAAGCTGCGACGATATTGATGCAGAACACTGCGAGCATCGTTGCCGAGAAGGTCCAAAGCATCAAAGCGAAGAGGAACGATAAGGAGGCTGTGGCGGAGCTCACTGAGATTATCAACGACCTTGTTGAGAAGAATGCCCAGTTGCAGAGTTTAGCCCAAGCTTATAAACAAGAGCTTGTTGCGCAACAGATTACCGAAGAGGACATCGAATATATAACTGAGACGTTGATGCCTCTCGTAGAGAAAATGTTAGCAGCTAGCGAGAAGCCTGTTCCTCAGTCAACATTCGATGTAATGAAAGAGTTGCTAAGCAAGGAGACTTTCAATGTGATGCAGCTTCTTGGGTTCAACTTCAAGCAGGCTATTGGAGTGCCATTGACCCACCTGCTCTCAGACTTTATCTCGAATCAGTCTCCTGCTGCAAAGGGTGAGAATACACAGCATGCTTTACTATCTTTACAGCTAAAGCTGATAGATCTTGCCCAAGATCCTGAATCCTACGAGCGGTATCTTCGCCTTACCGGGAACGGAACGGTAAGCTAAACAGAATGATGAGATGGGTATGGGAACTATATGCCATATTCGGCCTGTAGACAAAGACCAAAACGTCTCATCGGGTGATGCAGAACAAACCTGGCCTCCTGCAGAGGGACTCGCCGAGATGGCGGGCGTGACCGAGTTCGCCATGCGGAACTACGGCCTCGGCCTCCGCGCCCCGAGGCCGCAGCACCTGGAGGCGCTCGCCCGGGCGCTCGGCGTCGACCCGGCCGCCCTCACCGACTACAGGGTCGAGACGGCGCACGACGCACTCGAGGTCCTCTTCAGGCTCGAGGAGGGCTTCGGCGCGAGGTCCGACCCGGACACCGCCGGCGCCCGGGTCGTCATCGACCCCGTCGCGCCCGGTGCCCAGAAGCTCGACGCGGCGGTCAGGGCGTGGGTGCCGAAGCGCGCGAGGCGGGATTCGGGGGAGATCTCCGACGAGGAGTACGTCGACTGGAAGCGCGGGTTCGGCGGGAAAACGGATTGAGGAGAGAGGCTGCATGGGACTATCTCAGAGTGCCAAGTTATCAATTCTGAATAAGGACTCAATTTCCATCGCCACTGGAATTGTGGCTGTGACAGAGACGGCCCTCGCGGTTTCTGGAGTTTCACTGCATGATGTGATTCCTGGTCAAGCATGGTGGGCCTATCTTCTCATTATGCTTGCTGTGTTCACGGTGCTTGTGATGTCCATCCATTTCGTTCTAGCTCGTCTCTACAGAGAGCGTATCGAACTTGAAATAAACGGCAATCAGGTCGAGATTGTCGAAGGGGATCTTTTTGCTCAAGATGGGAAAAAGGTCATTCCATTCAATGAGTATTTTGATTCCGTTGTTAATGACATCATCATCTCTCGTTCTTCGCTGAACGGTGTGTTTATCGATTGCTATGTTGACGATTTGGACGAATTGAGAGGAGCGATTGAAGACGATTATAGTTCGCCCCTTCCTGTGGACGTCTACAAAGGTCGTCGTCGATATGATCTCGGGACAATCAAGCGATTTGGAGAGGACTATCTCTTGCTTGCATTTTCCCATTTTGATGGGTACAACCAGGCTCATTTGACGATGGCGGAATACGAGAGATGTCTCATGAACATGTGGCAAGAGCTTTGCAGGGTATATGCTGGGCGTTCAATCTCGCTTCCGCTTCTGGGATCAGGAATCACCCGGTTTAGCGACGTCCAGCGGAAAAGTGAGGGTGAACTGCTGAAGTGTATGTTGTGCACATTGAGATCGACCGGCCAGTCTTTCTCGAAGCCAATCAACATCGTTCTTACCAGCGAGGCAATGAGCCGGGTAGATCTTTACGAGATGAAAGGGGTTTCACGGTATGGCTTATAGGACAAAGACGTATATCGCAGGGGATTGGGATGGGGACAAAGATGCTATTGACCAGCTGTACAAGTGGAAGGAAAGCAAGTATCTTTCGCTGGACTTTGTCGATGCCCATGACCTCCATCAGGCTCGAGACACGAGTTTGAATTGCAGCATTAAAAAGTCACTGCAGCTGCGGCTTGATGTCTCAAAACGTTTTGTGCTCATTGTGGGAGAGAAGACCAAGAATCTCAGAAGCGGCGGCTGTCAACTGTGTTCGAGTTATAACAGCTGGACTAGTGCTTGCGCCCGTGGTTACCGC
>JAUMVS010000185.1 GCA_030530045.1 Phoenicibacter congonensis | reverse complement strand
GATTTGGGCGAAAAAGAATTTCGCTAGCCTTGTGGCTGCGGAATTCTTTTGCAGGTCAAAGATGCAGTCCAGGTTCGTTTGCAGCGTCAAGGTTCCCGCTTCTCGTCAGAGAAGCGGAACGAAAATTATCTCTGACACCAGTGCAAATCGGCGACATTTATCTCTGACACCAGTGCAAATGCATGCCGAAGCTGGGCAAACTGTGTGTTAAACTTATCTCTGACACCAGTGCGGAAGCGCTGAGAGAGATTTAAGTGAGGTGCAAGCATGTTCAAACGACACCCCCTATCCACGCGCCCTATTGCAGGCGCAACCAATAACAAGACAAATCGAATAGCTGGCGGCATTATTTCTGCGACACTTTCGCTGTCGCTCTGCGGAATTTTGCCAGCCGCAGTTCAGGCGACTGAAACCGATGCCTACGAAAACTGGTTTCAAGCAGCAAGCGAAACGTTTTCTGACCAAAGCACACAAAACGCAACTTTATCTGAAGACGTCACGCTTGACCCAACCGACAAGCTCGACCTACGAGACAAAGGCGTTGTAACGCCTGTGAAATTGCAAAATCCATGGGGTAATTGCTGGGGATTTGCGATTATCGCTGCATGTGAGACTAGCATTCTTTCGGAATCAGGCACGACCTACGAATCTAGCGGGCTCGACCTTTCCGAATTGCAACTCGCAGCTTCGGTCTACAAACTTGGTGGAGTCCCAGCAAGCGTGAGTACAACTCAAGCTGGTGAAGGCTACCAGAACACTTCAATTGACCCGAATGCGGGGTATTTTACTGGCGGTTTTCAGACCTACGGAACTTCGATGTTTAGCGCTGGTATTGGTCCAGTTTCTGAAGCGACGGCCCCCTACCAAAACAAAGGCGTCATCGGCGGCACTTCGACTGACGCGATCATCATTTGCACAATTACCTACAAAGAAATTGACGAGTCGACAGGCACAAACAAACTCGATGTGCAATATCTAACCGAAAACGAAATTGCGGAACTCGAGAAGAACCCAGACGTTCTTTCGGTCGAAAAGACCTACTACGCTGGCAATTACGAGACGCTCGACGGCAGCGGTACGGTCTATACCGACTGGTCGGTGAGCGATGACGTTTACAACTCTTCGGATTACCGTCTCGAAAACGGAAACAGCCTGCCCGACACGCGAATTCTCGACGAAAATGGAAAATGCGTTGGCACGAATCTCTCTTCCGTAAAAACAATTCAATCGGAATTTCAAAAAGGTCGCGCGATTTCAGTGGCTTTCTGCGCGGACCAATCAACACCTAACGAGCAGGGCCAGGCGAAATACATCAACAAAAACACCTGGGCGCACTACACCTACGAAACTCAATACCCGACCCACGCAGTCACGATTGTTGGCTACGACAACAGCTACAGCAAAACGAATTTTGGTGGCGGAGAGACCGCCAAGCAGCCCGAAGGCGACGGCGCGTGGCTCGTAAAAAACAGCTGGGGTGCTGAAACCGAGAGCTTCCCGAACAAAATGAACTGGGGCGAAGTTAACTCCGAGGGCAAGAGTACGGGGTACTTTTGGATTTCTTATTACGACAAATCAATTTGCTATTTCGAGTCGTTCGATTTTGACGTCGACGCGACCGCCGACGACGACTCCCAGAGCTACATTGACCAGTATGACTTTTTGCCGGAAAGCGAGCACGTTGCGAAGTCGTCGACTGAGCCTGTGAGCTCGGCAAACATCTTCACGGCGAGCGAAAACATTGCGATTTCTGCTCTTTCGAGCACAACATGCAAGCCAAATTCAACCGTGAAATACGAGGTCTACCTGCTCGATGACGAAGCCCAAACACCCACTGACCCAGGCCACAGCACTCTTGTTGGCACTTTCGAAGACACCTACGAGTTCGCGGGCTATCACCGAGAGACGATTAAAGATTCAAACAGCTGGATTCCGGTGCGCTCGGGCCAGCGCTATGCAGTGGTGACGACCGAATACTGCAACGATGACGGTAAATATTACCAGGGTGTGGCGACGCAGCTTGCCAAGCACACAGAACAAGAAATTTGGAAATACGAAGAAGATATGATGGTGCAGACCAACCAAAAGTATTGGGACATTCTCTACCCTGCACTTTTCATGTCCTACGCGTGCGAAATTGACAAAGACACCGGCCAGAAAAAATACACAGA
Organism: Phoenicibacter congonensis; assembly: GCA_030530045.1. Lineage (GTDB taxonomy): Bacteria > Actinomycetota > Coriobacteriia > Coriobacteriales > Eggerthellaceae > Phoenicibacter > Phoenicibacter congonensis_A. The sequence continues at coordinate 756 of JAUMVS010000185.1, read as the reverse complement.
AGAAGAAGCGAAAGAGAAGGCCGAAGAGGACACAAAAAACATGCTGGACCCCAACAATCCTGACAGCACATGGGGCAAGAAGGTAGAAAAAGAGGTTGCAGATAAAGTTGACGTCTACAAGAAGGCGTATTTTGTCTCAGTCGTAAACGAAGGCGAAAGCTGGTCTGGAAGCACGAAAGGCACGACAGAACAAACAGTTTGGAGCGACTGGAAAACTAACGTAAAAGAAGCCGTTGAGGCCGCTTCTACAACCCCGATTGTCGCCGACAACGCACAAATTAAAGCGCTCGCTAAGCCAACCGACTGGGCAAGCGTCGAAAATTTGAATGAGCTCAAGGCTGCGATCAATTCCGCAAAAGCACTGCTTACCAACTCAAAAATCAGCGCTGACGGAAGTGACGTTCTCGATACAGAAACATGGCTCACGCAGGCACAATACGACGCTTTGACAGCAGCAATTGCAGATGCAGAAGCAACATTGGCGCTGGCTGGCGACGACTATGAGACTACCCTTGTAAACACCACGCCAACTTCCGACACTGTAAAATCAGCAACAGAATCAGTTGCATTCACTGCGCAATATGGAACAAAAGCCAGCACGAAACCTTCATCAGATGATGCAAGCAAACAAGCATCCACAAAGTCACCAATGGCAAAAACTGGCGATGACACAGCGCTAGAGTTCTTCGCATTCACAACTCTCATCGCTGCATCAGCCGCAACAACCATAACTCTCTACCGCCGCAAGAAGGAAAC
>JAUMVS010000019.1 GCA_030530045.1 Phoenicibacter congonensis | reverse complement strand
TGAGAGATAGTCTCAAGACCCTCATTAAGAGTGAGTGAAGTGAGCTTCTTGCTCAGGGTGTTTTGATAAACCCTAAAAGCTGATTTACCAATTGTTTTTACAGAAGCAGGAATGACCAGGCTCTCAAACTGGTTGTTTTCAAAAGCCGATTGAGCAATCTCAGTGCAAGTTGAAGTTCCTTCAAAAGTTAGGGTTTCAGAATGGCAGCCAGCAAACGCTGATCTTCCAATGCTAGTGATGCCTTCGGGAATGACGACATCTTTAACGGAACACATGGAAAACATTGCCTGAGGGACGCTTGTCATTCCTTTACCGAATTTGACTGTTTTAAGACCCGTCGAATTCGAGAACGCTCCATTTGCAACTGTAGTTACGCTGTCAGGAAGGACAATAGACGTGAGTTTAGAACCCTGAAATGCAGCAATTCCAATTGCAGTGAGCGTAGAAGGCAATGCGATTGATTCACCAGCGTAGGACTTAAATGCCATCTTCCCAATAGAGGTGACACCCTCTGGAATAGTTACATTTGTTGCTTCGTAAGTTTTATCATCAACCGTTACTTTGAACAGATTGTCTGTTGTTGAGTCATTTCCGATTGCAGTGATTGCTGTTCCGTCTGCTTTTGCAGAAGGGATTACAACTTCTGTATTTGTGACAATTTTTGTCTTGCCAGAATCACTCAAGCCAGTAATGGTTGACGCATCAGTTTCGTCATAAGTAAAGTCATCAGCAGTCCAAGAATCAGCAGAAGATGACTCTTTCCACTGAGCCTTCAAAGTAACAGCACTATCAAAATTAGTGTCGCGATCGAAAAAAGCCTCGTCTTCGAATGATGCATCGAGAATTTCCTCTTCGTCTGGTGACTGAATCTCCCAACCTGTCAACTCAAAACCATCTTTTGTTGGCAGAGGGTCAGGTGAAGAAACATAATACTCGCTACCATCAAACTCAACCTTTTGAACCGATTGCGCAGTAGTCGTGCCTCCATCGAAATCAAAAGTAACTGTTAAATCCTTCGCTGAAGGATAGCCTGCAAGTGCAGCATTTGAATCTTCATTTGATTCGTTTGCAAAGGCAACTGAATTGCCGAGCGATGGCATGAGCCCAAGCACAAGAGCAAACGCCAAAGCGACGCGCAAAATTGCGCCTCTCACAGTCATCTCGTTAGACACCAGTGCACCTCCTTTCGAGCGATTAGATTCTGTTAAAGATTGATCTTTCATAAAAACCTCCGTCCTGAAAATGAATAAGATCGACAAAAACTAAACACTAAAGGAGCCAGAACACTCGCAAAAAGCGCAGCATTCGGCAAAAGTCCTTAGATTATTGCTTTGATTGTTGGCGCAGAAATAGCTATTTCGAACATGCGCCGAAGTAAAAAAAGAAAATAAATTGCATTGCATAAAAATTGCATTCTCCAGAAATCCAAATAACGATTAAAAATCGCAGAGAACGCAGAAATTAATGCGCAGATTAGTTCACAGAAAACAAGTGAGTATCTTTATATCACAGTGGAGGTTTTGGGCCGACGCAATTCGTCCTATGCACAGATTGCGAATTGAGCTGAACCTCTTCTGTAAAATAGACTACTGAAGTAATCGATGGTTAGGAAGTGGCACAAATCGAGAAGTCAGAAAACAGACGCGGAAGCTTAGTGGCATTTGCAAGCATAATCGCAATTTATTGCGCGCTCGTTTTCGTGCTTGGACACCAGCTCGACGTCAACTCCTGCATTGAATGGCGCCTGCTAACCCTTGCGAAGTTGATTGGGGTTGCAGTTGTAGCTTTCGTGCCGTCTTATTTCCTACTGAAGTTTTGTAAAACCAAGAATTCGGAACTAGCCCCCCCCCAAAAGCGATAATCAGACTTCTAAAAACACAGCCTCCCCTTTCTCAATTGAAAGACGCGAGAAGATCATCACCGCTTTGTGCTTGGCAATTCCTCAACTCATTATCTTTATTGTCATGTTCCCAGGAATGTATGGCTACGACGCAGGAAGCCACGTTCTCCAATACATAAATGACGTCGCACCCCTGAGAACGCAATACTCAGTCATCTATTCAGTGTTCCTCGGTATTGCAGTCACAATCGGCCAGAACCTCGGCTCCGTCACTGCGACTTTCGCCGTAGCAATGCTTATTCAGGCAACGATTAGTGTTGCCATTCTTTATCGCTGCACAATTTTCCTTGGGTGCGAGACAAGAAGCAAAGCAATGTGGATTTGCACACTCGCATTTTTTGCGCTCTTCCCTTTCGGTCTCATCTTGAGGGTGTCGTCGGCTCAAGACGTCCTCTTTGGTGCGTTTTTTCTGGCTTCAATCATTGAGATCTACAAGCTCAATAAAAAAGTTTCAGCATGCGAAAGACTGAAGTGGGCAGAGACGATTCCTTTCATAGTTTTTTCAGTTTTATACATGCTGATGAGGAACAACGGCCTTTACGCGCTGATTGTTGCAATCGTGCTCAGTTTGCCGCTCATAATCAAGAAACGCGGCTGGAAAATGCTGCTGGTTTTAATCCTGCCGTGCGTTGTTTTCTATATCATTAACGGCCCTGTTTACTCGGCACTTGGAGTTCAAGGGTCAAAATTCACTATCCGCGAGATGTCATCAATTCCGTCGCAACAACTCGCTCGTGCAATTGAAACGAACCGCGACGAGATAACCGACGAAGAAATGCTTGTCTACATTCAAGCATACGGCACGGAAGCCTACGGCTACAAAGCTGACGACACTTCGTGGTATTGGGACCAAAGCGAGATTTCCGATGTCGCAAAAGAGCGCCTTAATCAAAACTACGTAAAGAACGACCCTGTTAGCTATGCAAAACTCTGGATTGGCGTTGGACTCAAATGCCCGAAGGCCTACGTTGAAGCATTCCTCATGAATTCGCTCGGTTTTTGGTATCCAGCCAAAAACTACCCTGATTCCAGAATGTATCACCCCTACATTGAATACAACACGACATCAGGCACGCAATGGAATCCAAAATATGTTGACATTCCGCGCAGCAGCCTGTTCCCGCAAGTCGATGAAGTCATTAGTCAGTGGAACTACAGCGGCGACTGGTCGAGAAACCCGCTTTCGTTTGTGCTCAAAAGCGGGACCTACTTCCTTTTATTCCTTGCTTGCTGGATTTGCAGCAAATACACGAAACGCAACGACCTGTCGATGATGTTCGCGCTGTGTGCGGGCCTAATTGTGACCTATTTCCTGTCGCCTGTTTGCCTGTTCAGGTATGTCTACCCGCTAGTCATCACCGGCCGATGTTCTTTCTCACATTCTTCAAGAACAAACATTAAAACAGAAAGCTTAGGTTCTTCGCTTCTTTGACACCAAAGAATTGCCTTGACCGCTATGAGGCAAAGGTGTGAAGTCTCTAAAGGTTATTCAGCTTTGATTCGGTTTCGGCAGAAACGACAGCTGTGCCACCGAAAAGTTTGGCGTTAGAGAAGCCACCAGCAGCAGAAATTATGTCGTAGACAGGCTGGTTATAGGATTCTTCAAGCGCAACCAAGAACATGACGCCTTTTGACTTCGCGAGAAGATGCGATGAGCCAAGTGCGTCGTAATAGTCGCGACCAGTGCTAATTCCAGCACCGTCAAGCAACATTCCATTCTTGAGTGCAAATTCTGTCACAAATTTAATGTTCGTCGCATAGGCGTCACTACCCGCAAAACGACTAGTTGCAAGACCAGCCGACGCAAGCGAGTTTTCGAGCTCAGTCGAAATTGCAGCTGTGCCACCAAGAATTACTGCTTTTTTGTGATTCGAAGCTGAATCAATTAATGCGTCGTTAGAAGAATTAGGGTTTGCGAGCAGAATGAAAGACTTGTTCGCGGCGGCATAGCTGCCTGCACCTAAAGCATCGTGATAGCTGTTGCCCGTTGCTACAAGAACTTCTTCCGTGTTCCAGTCGTCTCCTCGGGTCTTGCCCCACTCATAAACTGCCTGGTTCGTGTCGTAGCCATCATCGCCAAAAATGCGCTCTGGGTTCGAGTCGCTATCGTAATCGGCAAGCTGGGTTGCTATGCCTTCAGAAATTGCAAACTTTCCACCAAGAATGATGACTTCAAGCTTTTCGGTTCCGTTGTTACTCAACAAATCAATTGATTGCTGCGCAGTCGAATTCATTTCGTCGCTTGTGCCATTAACAAGCATAATTGGATAATCGAGCAAGCCAGAAAGCGCAGCTGCACTCAACGAATCGATGTAGTGACCAGTGCAGCAAACTATCACACCGTTAGGGCGACCATTTTCCTCGATGTCTTTTTTCAAGGTTGCAAGGTTTGTGCCGTAGCAGTCAGCACCCCAAAGACGAACTGGCGCTACCTTTCTCTTCTTAGACCAACCTGCATAAAGAGTTTGATCTTCAAGAAGGACTTGGCTCCAGTCGAAAGCCTGTGTGCACTGCTCGTCAGTGAACCAGCCTTTAAACTCATAATCTTCGAGAGTTGGCACAGCAGTTGTCTCGGTTGGAACAGCATTGTATTCTGCAGCCGCCTTGACCTCCTCAGTCCCATCGCTGAAGGCTCCGCCGTTAGCGATGTAGGTCAAATAAACAGTGCCTGTCAGCTTCGCGTCGGTTGACCAGGTGTCATTGTCGATGGTGCCTGTAACGCCTTCCCAAAACTTGTTCGCAAAATAAAAATTTTCATTTACAGGCTCATTGCCAACTACGTCGGTGTCGCCAGCATGGCCGCCATCGCCTGCTTTAGCAAACTCAGTGTCATTAACAAGGAAGTAATTGTGGTTGAAATTTTGCGAGCCATAGGAAGTGAATGCTCCGTCCCAAGTGCAGTCAACCAAGAACCATTGCCCTTGAACGTTGACCTTGTTCCACGCGTGCTGCTCCTTAGTGGTCGTCCCCGAGACGTATTTACACTCAAGACCAAGCTGTTGGCAGAGGAATTGGTAGGCATAGGAATAGCCAGCGCAAAGCGCTTTCCCATTTGCAATACAGCCGATTGCGAAGTCGGGAAGATAGGAAGTCGTCATACTGTAGGTTGTGTGCGAGCAAATCCAATCATGAACATAACCTGCCTTCTGAACGTCAGTTCCATCAACTGGTGCGCCCTCAAGGAACTCGTTATATTTCGTCATGAAAGAATCAATTAGCGAAGTGGTCCAATTAACAGAGTAGTTGTTAATCTTAATTTTTGAAATTGTGCCTCCACTCTCGTAAAAAGAGAGCGAATTCCAGCCAACACAAAGGGTTGAGAAGAGTGGGTGTGAGCGCGTTAGTGCAGTGAGCGCATTAACTCCGGTCATTGTTGTACCGCTAGAATACGTGTACTGAATGTCTTCAGCGGCTACTCCCAAATCAGAAACATCAACGGAAGTTTCTTTGTTGAGTAATGCGTTGAAATATCTCGCCTTTAACTTCTCTAAAGCGGAATCGTCAGCGGGACTAAAGATTGAATACTCCTCTTTAACATCAGCTCTTGCGGCTTTAACTGCGGCATAAACATCGACCTGCCCGTTGCCATATTCGGCATCTTTGCCTGCGTCACCTAAGTCAACGGCGGTTGAAGTCAAGTAATTCTTTAACTGGTCGACTGTTGCATTTGGATTAGCAGCTTTGCAAAGAGCTGCAGCAGCGCTTGTGAAAGGTGTGGCACAAGAAGTACCATTTGAAGTCGAACGATATTTGTCACCATTCATGCTTAAAGAATGGATATTAGTACCTGGTGCCACGACATCGAGTGCATCACCATATTTAGATGAAGAATTACGTTTATGACTTTCGGTGATGTTTCCCACGGCTAATGTGTCATCTAGAGCAGCTGGGTACTCAACATCATAAGTATCATCAGTTTTCTTGTTTCCTGAAGCACAAACACACAAAATCCCAGCAGCATATGCATCCTCAACAGTATCGGCCAGCAATTGAGATTTACTAGTCGTCGCAAGGCTCATATTCACAATAGAAACGTTGTATTTCTCTTTGTTCTCTACAATCCACTGAAGGCCTTGAACTATTACACTGACTCTATTTTCTTTTTCAGTAAAAACTCGGACGATAAGCAAATTTGCGTTATAACTAACGCCAGCAATTCCGAACCCGTTATTAGTTTGTGCAGAAAGAACACCAGCAACCGCGGTGCCGTGACCAAGCGTGTCTGTTGAATCGGTTTCGTCGCTGCTTGTGAAGTTAATGCTTCCGACCACATTAGTGCTGAGGTCGGTCTGCGCAACGTAGCCAGAGTCAAGCACAGCAACTGTGACGTTGTTGTCGCATTTCTGCAAATCCCAAGCCGATGTAACTCGCGAATTCTCGTCGTTGATGTACCATTGCTGGCCAACGTCAGGATCGTCAACACTAGTAGAAGCCAGAGAAACAGTATCGTCTTCATCGGTCTCCCCCGCTAGTGACTCGCTCACCTGAGCATCCTCAGTCACATCGCCATCCAAAGAAACAACGTAGTCGGGCTCAGCGTATTCAACATTTGAGTTAGTGCGCAAATCAACAATTGCCTCAGCTACACTTGCATCGTCTTTCACTTCAACAACCGCAGTGTCGCTGGTGATTTTGTCAGGTTCCGATTCCGTTGCACTCTTTACTGAGCTAGTCTGCTCAAGAGTAGTTTTAGCCGCTTGACTGTCGACGTCAGACTTAAACTTGACGATAACGCTACCCTCGGCGTGTTCAGCATCGCTAATTTCTGCTTGAACCGTAGCGATTTCGGCCTCTCGCGCACTTGCCTCGTGAGGAAAAACAGGCAAAAGACCAAAGATTAATGAAACGCATAATGTGAAGCTAATGAGCGATTTTTTACTTGATTTAACCATGCGAACATTATATAGATTGAACTGCACGTTCATTTTTAAATTCCCAGATGTCGATGCGACTGAAACTAGAGCGTAGCGCAGGAATTTCTTTTTTCCGCCCAAACAGAAAAATGAATTCTGATTTCTAAAACCATGAGATTAATTGCGAACGCTCAAAGCTTTGCAAAACCTTTAAAAATGCAGGGCAGGAATGTTGCATGATAAAATTTAGACTGCTAAAAACGAAACGGAATAGGAAATAAATTGTTAAACGTTCTAACAGTGTTCGGCACAAGGCCTGAAGCCATCAAAATGTGCCCCCTTGTTCTTGAAATAGAAAAATCAGATGAGCTAAATTCAATTGTTTGCGTGACTGGGCAACATCGTTCAATGCTCGACCAAGTGCTTGAGATTTTTCATGTGAAGCCTGATTACGACTTGCAAATCATGAAGCCTCGCCAAACGATTACTTCAATCACAACTGACGTGTTGACCACAATCGAGCCTGTTCTAGAGGAGGCAAAACCCGACGTTGTTCTTGTGCACGGTGACACCACCACAAGCATGGCAGCGGCGATGGCTGCTTTTTACAAGCAAATTCCCGTTGGACACGTTGAGGCGGGTCTTCGAACACACAACATCTATTCCCCATTCCCCGAGGAAATGAACAGGAAAATCATTTCTGCAATTGCGACCTACCACTTTGCGCCGACCGAAAATAACAAAGCAGCGCTTGTTGCTGAGGGAATCAAAGAAGGAATTGCGGTCACGGGAAACACTGTTATCGATGCATTCCAATACACAACTAGCAACGATTACGTCTTCAAAAATGAAGATTTGAAAAATCATGATTTCAGCGAGCCGACTGTGATTTTGACTGCGCATCGCCGTGAGAATTTGGGCGAGCCACTCAAAAACATTTGTCAAGCTGTAAACGAGCTCACTGAGAAATTCCCAGAGCTGAAGTTTGTTTACCCAGTGCACCTCAACCCTGCGGTTAGAGAGGTTGTTTTTGAGGAACTTGGCGACAATAAAAACGTAACTCTCACCGACCCAGTTGATGTTCAGGACCTGCACAACGCAATGGATCGCTGCAAGCTTGTCATGACCGACTCGGGCGGTCTTCAAGAAGAGGCACCTCACCTCGGCAAGCCTGTTATTGTTCTGCGCACGGAAACCGAACGCCCAGAGGCAGTTGCAGCAGGCACAGCAGTCGTTGCAGGCGTCGATAAAGATAACATCGTAAAAATCGTCTCAGAGCTTCTTGAAAGTGACAAAAAATATTCTCAAATGAGCAAAGCTGTGAACCCCTACGGCGACGGCACTGCATCAAAACAAATTGTTGAATTCCTCAAAAAGCTAGATAAATAAGGAGAGCGCCTTGAAGATTTTTGTAGCAAGTTGGTTTTTCCCACCAGCCACATCATCAGAAGGAATCGTAACTTTCAAACTGCTGAGCCACTCAAAGCACACCTATGACGTGTGCTCGGCTGACAGCGATTTGTGGTCCTATGGTCACAAACTGAACCTGACAGCTGAGAACATCAACGTCTTCCCTATCAAAACAAACGACATCGACGAGTGGATTGATGGCTGCGTAAAGCTCTTCCTCGAGCGCAACAAAACCGAGAACTACGATGCAATCATGACCCGCAGCATGCCACCTGAGAGCATTGAAGTTGCTAAAAAAATCAAAGAAGCTGCACCTGACGCAAAGTGGATTGCTTCCATCGCCGACCCAATTGCAAAATCGCCTTATGACATCAAGGCTTTGATTCTCGACAACAAGAACATTACAGAACGCGACAAGGCTGATTTCCAGGTTGCGCTTTACGCTGGTTGCGACGGTTGGAGCGAGCACCCTTCCGCTGAAATTCAGCAAATGTGCAAAAGTAAAGAAGTTGAAGATTACGCAATTCACAATGCCGATGCGTTAATCTTCCCACTAGACACGCTCAAAAATTATGTTCTAGCAGGCAGAAGAAGAAAGAATGCTTTTAGCGTTCCTCATTCTTTTGACAAAGAATTTTATCCAACGCCAGCCTCCGTCGAGAAACAAGATGGCGTAACAGAACTCACGTTCCTTGGACATTCCGATGGCCTACGCTCGCTTGAGCCACTAGTTCGCGCTATGAAAGTCTTGCGCGACAAAGACGAAGAAGCAATCAAGCACTTGAAGCTACGCTTTATTGGCAACGTGCCCGATGAGGTGCGAACGCTCATTTATAACTACTACCTGTTTGACAACATCGCCGTTGAAGACAGCGTTGACTATTTAACAAGCCTCAAAATCATGCAGGAAACCGACTGGCTCATTCACATCGATGCCGCATTCGGCTTCCTCGAGCAGCCTGGCGACACCGTCTTCTTCGCTGGCAAAATTGCCGATTACTTCGGCACAGACAAGCCAATTCTTGCTATCACTGGCGACTACTCGCCTGCCTATTCAATGATTAAAGATGCAGGCGGAACTTGCTGCGAATCAAAAGAGATAAACGAGCTTTCTGAAATTTTGAGAAAGATTGCCGACGGCTCATTAAAGCCAGAGATTAACAGAAGCTACCGCGACAAATTTGCCTCGGCGGAAGTTGCAAAAGCCTACGACGCAAAACTCGAAAATGCAGTTCATCCAACCAGCGAGTTTAGCAGAACAGCATGGCCTGAGGTTAAAGGCGAAGACGCTAAAAGTAAGTTCCTGAGCATTTGTGTTCCTTCATACAACGTTGAACAATATCTCGACAGATGCTTGCTTTCGCTCGTGTCTAGCGATGTGGCTAACAAACTCGAAGTCATCGTTGTGAACGACGGCTCTCACGACAACACCATCAACATCGCGAAAGCCTATCAAGAGCATTACCCAAGCATCATCAAGATTGTTGACAAAGAAAACGGTGGACACGGGTCAACAATTAACGCTGCACTAGAAGTTGCAACTGGAACATATTTCCGCGTGATTGACGGCGACGACTGGGTCGACAGCAGAAACCTTTCCGAGATGATTACTAACCTCGAAAAGATGGACAGACCAGCCGATTTGGTGTCAACGAATTATCACCAGGTCTATGTCAATGACGGCCACACGGTTGCTTGGACCAAAATCGGCTCGCTTGAAAACTATAAAGAATATTCCTTCAAGAAGACCGACTTCTCACAAGAATACTTCACGATGGCGTCATCGATGTTCAAAACTGAAATTCTCAAGAAAGCCAAGTTCAAGCTGCAGGAACACACGTTCTACGTTGATGTTGAGTACATCCTCTTCCCAATTCCATTCGTTAACACGGTTGTGTTCACGCCGGAATATGTCTATAAATATGCAGTCGGCAACGCCGACCAAAGCATCAACCGCGACGTTTTTGTGAAGAGATATGACCACCACGACCGGGTGATTAGGCGCATGGTTAAATATTTCCACGACCACAAGCGCAAGATGAACGCAAACCAAGTTGGCTACATGAAGACTCGCATCGTTTACAACCTGTTGAATTCTCACTTCACGTTGAGCTTGCTTTGGGATGCGAACAAAGAAGAGGGTCTCGAGCGTGCTAAAGACTTCGACAAGTTCTTGGGCAAAACCGACAAAGAGATTTATGAAGCAATCGGCAACGAATATCCACTGATTCACGACATGCGTGAGAGCGATTACGCAGAAAGCGCATTTGGCGTTGTCGGTAGCCTTTATGACAGCATCTCTGCCTTGCAACAAAAAGAAAAGATTCACGAGATTGGAAGCAAGGGCATCATGAAAATCGTGCCAAGAAACAGAATAACGAGAAAGATTGCTAACACGATTGTTAAGAAATAGCCAGCTAGACTAGCTGTTTTTAAAAAAGCTATCAAACGAAATCGACCGCTCAGTAATTAAAACTGTGCGGTCGATTTTTAATCTTGTGGTGATTGCCGAAAAGCGCCCAAAGAAGAACGTCGCCATTAAGGAATTTTCAATTAAGGCTGCGCCTATTTCTCAGAAACAGCCTTTCGATTTATCTCAATCTCTTTATTCACAGTTTGCTCTCGAGAACACATGCTCCTGACTTTCTCATGACATGCTTTTGCACAGCGTTTGTAATATCTCCTGTCTTTCACCAGCTTTTCAATGACATCGGCATAGGCAACTGGGTTCTCCACTTCGCATAGCAAGCCCATGTCATTTGGCAAGAAGTAATTAGCTGCATCGATTTGAGAGCTGACAACTGGCATGCCACTCAAGGCTGCCTCGCACATTGCCACACCTTGAGAGTCGAAGCGAGTTGCAAACAGGCCGATGCCATGTTGCTCGTATGCTTGCTTAAGCTCATTTTGTGACAAAAAGTGCTCGTGCAAATGAACGTTCTCAAAGTCTTTAACCGGTGCTGTTAGCTCATCAAACATAACCCCAGCCCCATAGATGTCGAAGTTCAGCTTTCTGAAGCCCTTTCTTTTACTGAGCTCAACAATCACCTGCATAACAACGTCAAGGGCATAAGTGTTAACGTTGTCGAACTTGCGAACAATAATCACGCTGTTTCTGTTCTTGAACCGCCTTTTCTTAAATTGATAGACCCTGTCATCAACCAAGTTTGGAATCACAATGCCTCGTTCGAAAGTGATTCCGATGAGCTCTTCGCTTCTTTCTTTCAATGTCTGAGAGACAAAAACCCAGTTGACGTTTTCTTGGTCATTCAGCTTCTTAATAACGATGTCACGCTTCTCAAACTCTTCCTTTTGAGCTTGAGTCAACTCGCTAGGAGCTGAGAAATAGGGTGTGGTAAAAAGCGGCCAGTCCCAATATCTCGTTTCAGGATTGTGGGACCAGAGGAAAAATTTTACATTGCTCAAGCGCTCAGAAGTTACAGCAGCTTCAAACTGCAAATCAAAAAAATGCAAGAAACAAACATCAAACTTTTCCTCAAACAAATACTGTTCAAGGGATGTCGTGTGCAACCTTGTTACATGAACACCCTCAATTTCATATTCGCTATGGTCTTCATAGGTGTCCCAAACACAAAGCACCTCCACGTTAATTCCTGCTTGTTGATAGGCCTTGACGCGCGAATGCACGAAAGCGCAGAGATACATGTTCTCTTCGCTCGGGTATGTCGGGACAACAACTGCAAGACGATGCTTTTTTCTATTAAACATGAACGCCTGATTTCTAAATGCTATTCGTTAACTATAAACAGGAACAAGGAACGTGAGACCCGAAGATGATGCGTCAAGCCCACAAGAAACGTAACAAGAATACATCACGCGTGCAATTTTCTCGGCCCATTTCCCGTCGGTTGCATACTGCTTCCAGCAATCGCCAGTGCTGGCTGCCTGGTTATAGTTCCATCTCATTTTATAAAGCGTGTTTTGATTCCACTCGTTGTTGAAGTAATTTCCTGAACCACCATTGCCTTCTGCAATCCATTTCGCCGCACCGAGAATTGCCTTTTCAGGAGTGTCCCAGCCTTGCTTGTAGGCCATCAGTCTGCCTCCTGAAAGAGGGCTTGAATCATAGGCACCAATTCCATAGAAGTTGTAGTAGGTTTTGCCGTCGTGGTAATAGATAACTTCACCTGTGTCTTCATCAACAACGTCTTCATCAAAAGTCCAGCCGTTAGCAAGAGTCGATGTTCCCCATGCACTCTCAAGAATTGCATGGCTCAACAAGTAGACCTCATTTACGCCATATTGGTTTGCAGCGTCGATAAAAGCTTGTCCTCTGCCAGCTAATTTGCCTGCTTTTCCCTTAGCAGTCGAGGCAACGAAATTGTTCAAATCACTAGCAGAAACTTTTCCAGAGTAGCCGTTGCTCAAAATCGCAAATTGATAGCAAGTTGCTGAACTTAGGTCGCAAGAAGCTCCGATCAACGAATACAATGTGCTCCAAGAAGCTGTATCCCCATCTACCGAAGGCTTCTTTGCATATTCAAGGTCTGTCATTTTTGAAAGCGAAATGCCCGCACTCTCTTCAGTTACAACACCAAAGACAGCAGAGATAATTGCAGTTCTAACGCTGTTTGAAACAGCAGCGGTGCCTCCAAAGAACTTAACCTGTTCGACAGAGGCGGCATTGTCAGACGTGTATGTAACGGAATCTCTGAAGCTATCATCAACAAGCAGCAACGGTGACTTGCTGATTCCTTGAATGGTTGACCCAGCAAGAGCATCGTAAGGCGAAGTTCCTGTCGAATAGGCTAGCGACTGATTCGAGAAGCCCTTATTCGCAACTGCCCAGTTAGCAACAGCAACCGAGGTTTTATATTGATCACTTCCCTCGACACGAGTTGCTCCCGAACCGCCATTAAACATTGAAATTCCTTCGAGGAAACCCATCGTTCTCTCAGAAACAACAGTGTAGCCGCCAATTGCTACAGGTTCGGAAAATTTACCATCTATAGCTGCCGCAATGAGTGCCTCTTTGGAGGCAGTAGGAAGATTGCCATCTTTGTCGGTCAAAAAAATTGGAGCTTTCAACGAATAGGCAACTGGTGAAATTGACAGAGCGTCGCCAAAACCCGCCGACGATGCGACAAAAACTGTGTCGTCATTCCAAATATTGTTAGCTTTGCCGTAGTTATAGATTGCAAGCTGAGTGCCGAAGCAATCGTTACCCCACAACCTTTGCTCCACGGTAATGCCAATGTTTGTGAGAGCAGTGAGCGCTTCATCAGAGATGCAAGCAGTGCCTCCAACAACAATTACGCTCTTAACACCAAGGTCTTTCAGAGCATCAATTGTTTCATTTGGTATCCAGTTTTGATAGGAGAAAAGAATTGGACCTTTTTCTGCCGCAAGAGAAGAAACGGCAAGCGCATCAACCCAAGAACCGCCCGAACCTGCAAGAATTGCTGTGGATGTGCCGTTTGGATAGGCATATTTAGCCTCAAGTGCAGCGGTGTCAAACATGTCTTGACCCGAGAATGTAACAACCTTCTGGTTTTCGTCGGCCTGCAAAGAAACAGAATCAGAATCGTTATCAGGAAGCTGCGCTAGCACCTCACCCATTTCTTCGGAGGTTGGCTCAACTATGTAATCGCCCTGCTGATCAATGGATTGTGAAGCACTAAAGGCGTCGCTTTCAGTTGATGAGCTTTGATTAGCCGCAGAGTCTTCATTGACTGCAGTCCCGTCATCAGAAGTGGTGAGTTGAACGTGAGTGTCAGCCGTGTCACTTTTCTCAGCCTCTTCTGCAAAAGCAGAAATTGGAGTAAAACCAACACAGAGCGCAAGCGAAAGTACAACGCTTGTCGCATTTTTTAGTTTTGCATTTGTAGTGTGTTTCATTTTCATAGTCATTACCTCGTAACTATTCCTTCTGCGATTTTGTGCGCAATGAAATCTTTTCTTGATTGATATTGACTCATGTCGTCTTCGTTATCGATAAAGCAAATTTCAAGCAATGTTGCTGGCAAGTAGCCACCAAGAATTGCGACTTCTTGTGACTTCTCGCCACGGTCACGAAGGCCTGTGCCTTCAATTAAACTAGTGTGAATTGAATCCTGCCATGACGGTGAAAGCCAGGAGGCGTTGTATTCATGGATGAGCGACTCAGTTCCAGTGCCACCACCCGCATTAAAGTGAATTGACACGAGAGCATCGCAGCCTTGCGAAATTGCCTCGGCGTGACGCAGTGCATACCAACCGCCGTCATCGTTCAAGTAAACGTCTACTCCGTAGACATCTTTGAGAATGAATGCAACTTTGTCAGCCAGCTCTTTCGTCAAATCGGCTTCGTAGTAACCGCAACCAACAGCACCTGAAGCCCAGGCACCGTTGTTGGTGTCATTCCAGCCATGACCAGCATCGACGTAGACTTTGAAGTCAGGAATTGCTGCCCATGGGAATCCAATTTTGTCAGCAATTTCCATGCGTTCACGCATAGTGATGCAAGCCTCGCCACCGAGGAATCGCAGCTCTTTTATTGAGCTTGCGTTGTTCGCAGCCGCGTCAATTGTGGTGAAATTGCTGTTGCCCGCAAGCAAAAGTGGCGATTTCAAAGTTCCAGCAAGAGTTGCTCCTGCAAGAGAGTCATAGGGTGAATAGCCAGTTGCAACCGATGGAGAATTCCACGAGAAACCAAGAGTTGAAACTGCCCAATTTGCAGCCGCCAAGCTGGTGCCGAACATGTCGTCTCCTGAAAGACGAGTAGCTGATGAACTTCCGCCAGCAAAGAGCGCAATACTGTCAAGAAAACCAAGGGTCGTTTCCGAAACTACAGTGGTGCCACCAAAAGCAACAGGGTTTTTGAAATTGCCCTTTTTAGTCTGCTCCAAAAGAACCTTCTTTTGCTCTTCGTTAAAGTTTCCATCTTTATCAACAAGGAAAATTGGAGCCTTTGCTGAGTAGGCCATAGGCGATGCTGAAAGAGCGTCAGCAAAATAGGAATAGGTAGCAACGAAGACGTAATCGCTGCACCAAACATTATTCTCAACGCCGTAATTAAAAATTGCCATTTGCGTTGCAAAGCAATCACTTCCAGCAAGGCGTGTTTCAACTGCGATTCCGTTATTTTCAAGGGAAGTTGCAACGGCAGGAGAAACAGCCGCTTCACCGCCCACAATCACAACACTTTTAACTTCAAGAGAGTTCAGAGCATCTAAAGTTGCATCGGGAAGATAACCATCGCCTGCAAAAAGAATTGGTCCTTTCGCAGAAGCCAAACCTGCCGCAGCGAGTGAGTCAACCCAAGCCCCGCCAGGACCAGCAATGATTGCCGAAGTTGAACCTGAAGGGTAGGCATCCTTTGCTTCCATCGCGGCTGTCTCAAACATGTCGCTGCCAGAATAGGCGTAAACATCAACTGATGATGAAATTACATCGTTAGTTTTCTTGCTTTGCGCTGAAGAACTGCTTGCTAGGCTAACGCTTTCCTCATCGCCTGAAGCGGTTGCGTCGCTTCCCTGCTCAAGATAGGCCGAAGCCTCCTCATCGGAAAGAGCGGTTGCGTTATCTTCGACCGTTGCAAACGCTGCCGCTGGAAGTGCGCTCAAACACAAAGCGCAGGAGAGAAGAAGGCTAATTCCGCTTGTAACTTTTTTCACTCGGCTCCCTTTCAAACTTTGAATCCGAAATGCACTGCGCGAGTCAGAGCACTCGGAAGTGATTAAACACAAACTCGAAAATGCCGATTATCAGCTGAATAAATCCACCAGAAGCTCAGCACCATAAGATAAAAAATTATAACCGCTGCATGAACAAGATAACAAGCAACGACAAGGACTAAGCCGTTTGCAGCATTTTTAGGAAAGCAGTTTTTCAGAGAAGGCAAGCGCCGATTTGATGGTGTCTTGCATGTCGTAGTACTTGTATTCGCCAAGACGTCCGCCGAAGAGAACTTTAGTCTCATTAGCTGCGAATTCTTTGTATTTATTGAATTTCGCGATGTTGTCGGCATCTTCCATTGGGTAGTAGGGCTCAAGGGTTGAATCCCACTTCTGAGAGTATTCCCTAGAAATTACAGTCGTTGGCTGCTCGCCGAACTCAAAATGTTTGTGCTCAATCAAGCGAGTGTATGGAGTTTCCGCATCGGTGAAATTCATGACAGCGTTGCCTTGATAGTTGTCGCAGTCAAGCTCCTCGTGCTCGAAGCGAAGGCTTCTGTATTCGAGTTCGCCGAATTTGAAATCGTAGAACGAGTCGATTGTGCCGGTGAAAATAACCTTGTCGCAGGCATTCATAAACTCTTCTTTGCAGTCAAAAAAATCGCAGTTCAGCTTGACGTCGCAATCGGCAAGCATTTTCTCAAAGATTGGAGTGTAGCCACCCTTAGGAATTCCCTGCAACGGGTCAACAAAGTAGTTATTATCAAAGCGGAAACGGAAAGGGATGCGACGCATGATTGAAGGAGGCAGCTCACAGCACTTCTTCCCCCACTGCTTCTCGGTGTAGCCTTTCACGAGCTTCTCATAAATGTCTTTGCCAGCAAGCGACAGAATGTGCTCCTCAAGATTCTTTGGATTCTCACAAGGAACTTTTTGCTGCTCAATGCATTGTTTAGCCTCGGCAGGAGTTTTTGCACCCCAAAGCTGATAAAAAGTGTTCATGTTAAACGGCAGGTTGTAAAGCTCACCGTGATAATTAGCAACAGGAGAATTTACAAAGTGATTAAACTCACAGAACTGCAGCATGTAATCCCAAATTGATTTGTCGGCAGTTCTAAAAATGTGAGCGCCATAAACGTGCACGTTGATGTCAGACCAGCTTTTTGTGTAGCAGTTGCCGCCGATGTGGTCGCGCCTGTCGATAACAAGAACGCTCTTTCCGCGTTTTTTCGCCTCATAGGCAACGATTGAGCCAAACAGGCCTGCTCCAACAATTCCGTAGTCATAATGATTTAGCACGTGCGCTCCTAAATATTGCACTAAACAGCCAGCAGGTTTATCAAACTAGCCCATTTTTCATCTTCAACAAACTTATTTTATAATTGAGTTTCGCAAAAAACATAAAAAAACGAAGGCGGTTTTAATGGCTCCTAAGGTATCAGTAGTAGTGCCAGTTTATAACGTAGAGAAATACCTCAAGCCTTGCTTGGATTCTCTCAAAAATCAAACTCTAAAAGACATCGAGGTTCTCATCATCAACGACGGTTCGACCGATGACTCTCTCGAAATCGCTAAGACCTACGAAGAAGCCGACTTCCGCTTCAAGGTAATCAGCAAGCCAAACGCCGGTTACGGCAACTCAATGAATATTGGCTTTAATAAAGCTAGCGGCGAATATGTCGGCATCGTTGAGTCTGACGACATCGCAAGCGTGAACATGTTCGAGCACCTTTACTCACTTGCTAAGAAGACCGACGCCGACGTCGTTCGTTCCAATTATTGGACCATGAAGGGCGGCGAGCTCACAAACATCATCAATGTGACCGACCTTGCCAATGCGCCCTATTGGAAAGCGTTTGACCCTTCTAACTACACCGACATTCTTCGTGGCAGCCCAGCAATTTGGACAGGTCTTTACAGAAAAAGTTTCATCGACGAAAACAACATCAGCTTCCTTGAAACTCCAGGCGCTTCCTACCAAGACACTGGCTTTATGTTGAAGGCACTGACACTTGCCGACCGTGTAGCTCTCACAAGACGTGCCCTTCTCCACTACAGAATTGATAATGAGAACTCTTCCGTAAAATCGGGAGCAAAGGTTTTCTGTGTGAGCGATGAATACGAATCATTCGAGAAGCTTTTGGCTGAGCATCCTGAAAAAGCTGAAGCTTTCGCAAAAATTGTTCCTGCCAAA
>JAUMVS010000184.1 GCA_030530045.1 Phoenicibacter congonensis | reverse complement strand
CCCTGCATTCCTTTATGAGAGAAATTATCTCTTCATCCGTAGAAACATTTTCTGTATTGTCAAAAACTACCGCCACAGCGTCTTTCTTTCTTTTAGATACCCCTTTAAGATACTTATTCAGTGTGTTTTTAGAGGTAGCCGTTGATAGACTTTTTAGTTCATACCCGTTTGCAAGGTCAGCTAAGCCTTTATTATTGCCATGTCCGTCATAGTTGTTAATTTGGTCAACTTTAAAGTTGGTCTGCATTCCAAAAAACCTCAAGCGTTCAGCTGTTCTTAACTCGTGCTGTCTCTCAGACTTGATATCTTCCTTTAACTTTTTGGTTTCAAATTTAACAAGTGGAATATTCCCAGACCATAGCCATTTTTTATCTCGTTGGCGAATTTCCGAACTAATAATGCTCAGCTTCCATTCTGAAAAGTTATAGCCATACTTTTTATACGCTCCGCTTTCGCGATATTTCTCCAACGTGCATAATCCGTCGACCGTTTTGCAGACCTCGTTGTAGCGGTCTTGCATTTGTGTTGGCTTATATCCCTCGATTTGCTTGTCGGGATGAACCCCACCCAAAGAATTGAAACCAGGAACAATGATACAATCGCAGTTAGGATGGTATTTGTTACCTTTACCTCCAGCTGCAAATTCACTACCATAGTCAAAGCCTCGACTTGCCAAAATGAAGCAGAAAGCGCATGTTTCGCGCCAGCTTGGAACACGAGAAAAACGCAAACCGTGATTTTGATAGTTCTTCGCAAGGTTGCAAAACGCTTCGCGTTTGACATAAAACTTGGTGAGGTCTTGCACCTTGCCATTAAAAGTTTCGATGTCTCCATTTACTATGTCGCGAGCCAAATAGCGAACTTTAGACTCTGCCATGCTTGAATCAAAATGTGCTATAAAAACCCACCACAAAAGTTGATTTGGTTTGATTAATCCTCATTAAAGCAAAACTGCAGACACCAACGAATATATGCTCGAGCAAGGTGAGTTGAATAACTTCATTAATAGCTAATCGAAAATGGATTTATTGTGCGAAAAATCAAGCAAATAACATTTAAACAATAAAATGAAGCCTAATTACAAAGGGTAGATTCTACTTATTCGCGAAGATTTAGAGAAGAACAAGAAGACGAAGAATTAGCTGAGGGGCGTAAAACCCTCTCTAATTTTCATTTAGTAGATCTAATATTCGCCCCTCTCGCTTTAAGACATCACCATCCATCAGTCCTTCAATAATGTAGATAGAAATGCCGTAGAGTCTCCCCTCTTCCTTCGTAACAACGACAGGGGAGTCAAAACCACCAACTGTTTCGTAGTTTTCAATCGAAAAAACAAAACAGTTGTTATACTCCTGCACGAAGTCGTACCTATCTGAGCAAAGTTCATTTTTACTTACTATTTCCAACGCATCATTTAATGTAAGCATTGTCACCTCCCCGATGCCCTTTACTTTGTTCTATTCACCTGATTCTACTCAAGAGCTCGGAGATATTGCAATAAGTGCAAAGAGCTATTTTGTGTTGCGTATAATAATGTGACTAATAGCCATTAAAGAAAAGCCACCCGAAGGTGGCCTTAATCAATTGGCTGGATTCTAGCCAGCTCCTTTCGCAAATTCAAACGCATTCCCAGTCCTGCAATACCAATTGTTACTTCCATGCTTACATTTAAAAACTTCTTAGCAGCATCTATTAAATTGGCAATTCATGCAGAAGTTGCGGAATGTTCTTTTTGCCAAAAAAGACCCTCTCGCCATCGTTGATCACAAGGCATGGAACACTCATGACGTTATATCTATCTCTCATTTCTGAGAAATGATTAATGTCATAAATCTCAGCAGTCACAAATGGGTTCAACGATGCAATTCTCTGCGCTGAAGTTACAAGCTCAGGGCACATTGTGCATGAAAGTGAAACTAGGATTTGAATTTTAATTCGATGATCAATTGCCTTAATGGTTGCAAGCGATGCATCGTCAAGGGTCTGCCCTGGACCAGAAGCATTGTAAAGCCCCAGAACGAAAGAAGTAAACTCATGCCCGCCTGGCACACCATGGAAAGCAAGACCAGTCTCCTCGTGATTGCCTTTCAGAACTTTTACAAACGGCAAATTTTCGCCAGCTTGTTCAGAAATCTCAACAGTCAATTTGTCGGTCTGCTTCGCTAGCTCTTCCATGTAGGCCTTGAGTTCAACAGAAACTGGCTGATCGTCAAGGTGAAGTTCTAGGACCAAAGGATTTTCCATGTTGGTAAAAACTGCCTGAAGTTGCTGCAAAATGTCTGCCGAGAAAAGAGCTCCATTTGATTGCGCTGCTGGCTCCCCTGCCGCGCCGTCGCTCGATGCAACATCGCAAGTTGCGGCTTTCGGCTCTGGAATGTCAGCCTTCCTGCCCGTTTTCTTCTGCATGACAGAAATATATTTTTCAAGCTCTGTTGCTGCGATTGCGCCATCACCTGTCGCCGTTACTACTTGGCGAAGAGTTTTTATGCAAACATCTCCAGCGGCATAAAGACCGTCTACGCTGGTCTTTTGTTGTCTATCAGTCACAACATAGCCCTGTTCATTGAGCTCCGCGATGTCTTTGACTAATTCGGTTGAAGGAGAATACCCAGCAAAAACAAACACACCAAAGGTGTCACCTTCAGGCGCAAATGTAGTTGATTCGCCTGTTTTCGTGTTTTTATAGCTAATGCTTCGAAGAACAGAATCGCCTTCGACCTTCTCAACGACAGTGTTCGTGAGAACCGTGATGTTTTCGTTCGCTCGCACTTCATCGGCAATCGATTTGGCGCAAGAAAAGTCGTCCCTTCGAATCAAAACAGTGACGTGAGATGCATATTTTGTGAGGAAAATTGACTCTTCAGCAGCAGCAAAGCCACCTCCGACGACAAACACTTCTTTGCCAGTGAAAAACTCACCGTCGCAGGTTGCACAATAAGCGACACCGT
>JAUMVS010000183.1 GCA_030530045.1 Phoenicibacter congonensis | reverse complement strand
ATCCGCGAGGAAGGTGGCCAGACTGGTCACGATCTCAACTGCTGCGTCAGCCAGATCGCCCGCATTTTGGACGAGGCCCTCCATGAGCGCCATGATCATCTGCAATCCCGCGTCGATCAGCATCGGCAGGGACTCAATGATCAGATCTATCAGCAGCGTTATGATCTCGCCGACGGATGACAGAATCGTGGGCGCCATCTCCAGCAAAGCAGAGGCGAGGCCCTCGATAACTGCAGGCAGCGCGGATATGATATTCTCAATTACAGGGATCAGGTTGTCGAGCAGCGTATTAAAACTGGCGACGACATTGTCGACCAGCTCGCCGATATTGGCGTCGGCATCGCCCAGACCAGTAAGCAGATTCTGCCAGGCAGCCTTCGCCATGTTGGCGCTGCCCTGGATCGTGGTGGCAGCCTCTTTTGCCGTGGTGCCGGTGATCCCCATCTCCGACTGGACGGTGTGGATCGCCTCGACAACGTCAGCATAGCTGTCAATAGTCAGATCCGCGTTCAGGCCCTGCGCTTCACGAAGCTTGTTTGCATCGTCGATAAGACGCTGCATCTCTTCCTTCGTGCCGCCATACCCCAGCTTGAGGTTGTCAAGCATGGTGTAGTTCTGCTTCGCAAAGCCCTGATAAGCGTCTTGGATCGCCCTCATGTCGGTGCCCATCTTGTTGGCGTTGTCCGACATGTCAGTGATGGCCTGATCAGCCATCCGGGCAGCCTCTTCGGTATCACCGCCCAGAGACTGGAGCAGGGAAGCGGAGAAGCTGGTCACGGTGGACATATACTCGTTCGCGGACAGCCCCGCCGTCTTGTAGGCGTTGGCCGCGTAGTCCATGACCACGCCCGAGCTTTCCTTGAACAGGGTCTCCACGCCGCCGGCCAGCTGCTCGTATTCGCTGTAGAGCGAGACCGATTGCTTGATCGTATCGGTGATCAGCTTGCCGGCCGCCACGACGGCAGTACCGACAGCCGCCCACGCGGCCACAGCTCCCGCCTTGATCTTGCCGTGGCTACTGTTTGCTGTGTCTTCGGCTTTCTTTATGGACTTGTCGTATTCGCTGGTATCGCCAACGATGTTAAAGATGACTTCGCCGTCGGCCATGTCTTATTATTCCTTTTTCGCCCGCTGCATCAGGACAAGAGCCATATTTCGCAAGCCTTCCTGCAGGTTGTGCTCCCGCTCGCTGGCGCTGACCGCCAGAGCCACAGACTGTTTTGCGCGAAGCAGCTGCGCTCGCTCTTCGGCGTTGTATTTCGTCGGCGCCGGCAAGGGTCGCAGCCGGATCTCGACTACCTCGCGGAATCGCGTATTACTTGGCAGCCCCTGCAGCAGAGCCAAAAACTTCAGCCAGTGCAGCTTTCCTTGCTGGTCGATCAGATCGAGTCCGTACGCCTGCATAAAACCGGCGTAGATCAGATCCGCGTCCTGGACGAAGTCGAATGCCTTTTTTGCCGCCGCCTTAGGTTTCCGCTCAGTAGGGAACAGCGCTTCGCAGGCCGCGGTAAGTACGCGCGCGTCCTGCGGGCCGTTGTCGGTCAGATAGTAGAGCATCAGCTCCATCCGCTCGGCGTCTGTCAGATCCTCATCGTCCAGCTGAGCATACATCTGCAGCACGTTGTCAAAGGCCGGCGTCAGCCTGTATTCCTGCCCGTCCACCTCGACCGAATAGGGCAAGGCGTCGCACAAGCTATTCATTTCTTGACCTTTTTGCGGGCGTTGATAGCGTTTTTACGGTATTTATCGAACAGCGGGAAGAGCTCTTGCGTCAGCACCGGCGTCAGGTCGGTGATCATGACGATATAATCCTTCTGGTAGTAATCCAGGAGCTCGTCAGTGACCGGCCTACCGAAGATAGCCTCCAGCAGCTCGACAAAGGCTCGTCCCATCGACTCCATGTCAGACTGGTCTACCTTAGTCAGCTGTCTTTGCTTTTGGTGCACCGTGTCAGCCAGAGCAGTAACGTTGATAGTAAAAGGGAGCTCTTTGACGAGCTCCCCGTTAGAGTCGCATAGCTCCAAAGTGTCGCGATATACAGAGCTTTGAATCTTCATAGTTTGGCCTCCTTATAGCCTTTTACATTAGGTCGTGGTCAGAGTCGGCTCACCGTCGAGACGGATCTCGAAGGAGATCGAGCAGTCCTCGGTAGATGCGCCACTCAGCTCCTGCACGTTGCAGATCGTGCAGTCACAGGTCAGAGTGTAGGTGTTGGTGCCGTCGCCCCACTGGAGCTGGAAGCTGGATCTGCGGTCACCGTTCAGGCTGAACTTCTTAGAGAAGATATAGTCCTGAGCCGCGTCGCCGAAAACACGCTTGCCGGTGAAGGTGTAGGCCGGCGCCATGGCGGTCACATGGTTCTTACCAAAGCCGCCTCGTTGAGCGCTTCCGTGAGGTTCTCGATACCGTCGCCCAGGACGTCATAGGTCCAGGTGCCCGCAGCGCCGCCGGTGCCGGCCTCGTAAGAGGTGCCGATCTTGGCGGTCATGTCGTACATGGTAAGCAAACCGTACGCGTAGCTCATAGGTTAATAACCTCCGAAATAGTAAAATCTGACGCGCAGCGACGATCCGTAGAGCCACTGCGCGTTTGTGTTCTGCTCGCGCTCTAAATATACCGGAGCGCTTATAGTTGCGATGTCGTTGATCTGATAATCGGCGCCTCGTGGATAGGTCTTCGTCCTGGTCAGCGCCCGGTGGATGGCTGCCAGCGCCTCCAGTACGACAGACTGAGAGGAGTGCTTGCCGTTCAGCGTGACGGACAGCTCGTAGGAGATGCCTTTTTTGAAGTCGGTGGACATCGGGCCCCCGGAGGTGTAGGTCATGCTTAGACCGTTGTTCGCCGGCAGAGATCCGACGACGATATTGGCATAAGGACCTGTGGCCTGCGCCATATCAATGACGTCATTCAGGACCCGGTCAAATACAGACGTTAAATCGGCCATCCTACAGCTCCTCGTTAAACAGCTTCTG
>JAUMVS010000018.1:3212-18192 GCA_030530045.1 Phoenicibacter congonensis | reverse complement strand
GCAGACGGAAGGCCGCGATGCGCCGACAAAACACAATGGGTCGAAGAACCACCAACAGGAAGCGCAGAGCCTTGCAGGTGGCCGACACCTTTTTGCATCGATTCGTCGGAAGTGTAGTGATAGATTGGCAGGTTGACGTCAATTCGCGGAATGACGATGTAGCCCATCATGCCGTCCTCGCGAAAGCTGAGCTGCGAAGTATAATCTTCGTCCTCGGTCTTCTCATGAACTGCAAAAGCATCGGGGACGCCCTGCCCCACCAAGCGAGCGTTGTAGTTTTCGGCTTTTGCGAACCACTCGGAATAATCGGCAGCAGGAATTTTTGAGACCTCTTCGTCGTAGGACACAATCATCGAGTCGTGAACCCAAGTGTTGTAAAGGTCCGAAATTAGAGGATACAAAAGCAAGGAAAGACCAGCTATGAACACGATAATTATGAGAAGCAGGCTTAAAACCGAGCTCTTATTCTTCGATTGAGTTTGAGGCTTTTGAGCATCAGCGGAAGTTGCCCCAGCGCCAACAGAAGCAGAATTCGTGCTTGCTTGATTTATGTTTTCTTCTTTACTTAACAACCAGCTATCTCAATTCGAAGTTTGTAGTGCATATTCTCGTCAATAAATGACTCTCTATATATTAGTAAGGAATCCCACGTTAACCAAGAAAAAATGAAAGACAAAAACTTCCAGCTACGGTGCGGTTCTTGCATATCAAGAATTTACAAACTAAAAGAACCGCGATTAAAGGGCGGGTGCGAATCCGCGTTGGGCCTGCTGGTATATTAATGCGCAATTAATGGCTGGTGACGTAGGGCGGAGCGGGGTTTGGACCGAAATTAAAAAAGGCCAGGCGGAATGCCTGACCTTTTTGAAAGTTTGCGTGTGCGTTTCAGTCGTTATGCGCGATTGCGACGACGGAATGCAAAGAGGGTAACTGCGCTAACCATGAGGACAACGCCAAGAATCATGATGATTACAGTGCCCATGCCGCCTGTTACAGGAAGCGTTGGGGTTGTAGAGTTCTTGATAACGATGTCAAACTGGTTTGTGCTTGTTTGATCAACACTGCCGCTAACAAGCTTGCTGTCAGCTGTGTCAAGTGGCGTGATTGCTGAATCTTCAGAGAGAGCGCCTGAATGCTCGGTGTCATCATCAACAAGTTTCTGAGAAACGAGCTGGAGGTTAAAAGCGTTTGTTGGTGCGTAATAACCCTTTGGAGTGGTTGTCTCTTTGAAGTAGTAGGTGTGATAGGGGTCAAGACCTTTGAGCAAAAATGACTCGGTTGTGCCTTCGGCAGCAATCTCAGTTACAGTGCCGTCAGTGCTTGGACGATAGTAGAAAGTGCCATCGTTGTTTGTAACTTTCTCAAATTTGACTGCTGTTGTGCAAGTTTCATCAGAGTAAATTGTGAAAGATGAGCCATCAAGCAGGCTTCCGTTGAGATCCTGCTTTGTGAGCTGGGCTGCATAGGTATAGAGAGTTGTCTTTGACTCAGTTGTAGTTGAAGTGCTTGTTTGTGAAGAGTTGTACTTAACAAGAGCAGAGTTAGTTGCCTTCATTGAAGTAGTAACTTCGTCTTGAACAGTTGTTTGGTAGGTGATGTAGTAGGTGTGATTTGCTGTGAGCTTTGAGTAGTCGATAGCGAAAGTCAAGCTCTGCAAAGCTGAAGTTGTGTCGTAGCCGCCGATTACCTCTTCTGAAATCGCACCGTCGACTGCATCGGTTGGGAGATAATTGCTTGTCTCATCGCCCTCAGTTGTATAAATTGCAACAGAGCCCTTGACATATTGCTGAGCATTCAGAGTGTCGATGAGCTTGAGTTCAGGATAAACAATGTCTTTCCAGTCAGGAATTGTGAGAGCTACGCGGTATGTAACAGTGTCACCGTTTCCAACAGTCTTCGTTGTCTTCCAAGAAGAAGCCATATCGGTTCCGTTGTCTCTTTTAACAGCTTTTACAATCGAAGGACCCTTTTCGCTTTTCATTGCAACTGTTACGTCGCTGTCAGATGCAGTAGTCATAGAACCAGCAATGACTGTTGATTTGTTGCCGTCAACCTTAACGAAAGCTGAGAAAGGTTTATACATGTTTGACTCAGTGCCAGTTGTGGTCACAGTAAACATGTAATAGCCAGGCTCGAGAGTTACCTTTTGCTCAGTTCCAGAAACAGTGTATTCTGTGTCAGCTGGCTTTGTGTAAGTTGTGCTGTGAAGATAGGTGTCAAGCATCTTTGCAACGTCAGTTGAAGAAGTGATGCTGTGGAAGTACTGATCTCTTGTTTGGTCAGCTGACTTGTGAGCATCAAGGTAGCCGCCGAAGCCCCCGTCATAGACGTAGGTGTTGTAGCTGTCGTCGTAGGACATGAGCTTGTAGGCATGAACAACCTCACCGTTTGCCAAGCCGGTGAGTGTGACATTTTTGTCGTACGTGGTGTCAGCAAACGCTGTGCTTGCGCTAAAACCACATGCGCCAAGCAGAAGAGCAACAGCAAGAAGGATTGCTCCCCATTTTTGTTTTGCGTTTTGCATTTCTTTCCTTTCTTAAAAAACCTACTAATTCTTTATAAATTCCAGAACAATTCGCTATCAAAATTATCCAAAAATTCCAAATTTAAACGCTGTCGCGCCTAGTCGTTTCCCTTTTTGAGAAATCAAGTTACAGCTGGCGCGCCTTGCATTCGAGAAGCGCTTTTCTTTCTGTGGCACGCCTTTGGGCAGCCTCCTTGCCAATATCTCGGCATTAGAACCACCCCACTTTCTTTCGAATTGCTTCTGCGCAAAGTTTCACTTCCGCCAAATTCAGGCGGCCGTTAGCACGCAGTAAAGTTAAAGTTAGAGCGCCGCAAAGCAAAATGATGCCTGCAGCATAGACCCAAACAACCCCGATGCCGCCAGCGGTTGGCATGGTGTACATTACAGTGTTTTTCGCAGTTAGCTGGAACACATCGGAATTCGAAGTGGTTTCAGAGGAAATTTGAGCCCATGCGGTGTAGGTTCCATCTTCGGAAACCTCGTCATGGGTAACGGTCGTTTGACCTTCCTCATTAGTTTCAACAGTAAAGCTGAACTCAACTTTGTCGGCATCAGGCATTTGATAGCCGTTCGGTGCTTTTATTTCGTAGACGTGATAGGTTCCGTGTTCTACACCTGTAACCCAAGCAATGCCGTCGGCACTGGTCGAGACAGTAGCGAAATCAACTTCTGTCGTGGTTTCGTCAACCACAACATCTTTTGTGACTCTGAACTGAGCGTTGTAGAGACCTTTTGTGCCGCTTCCGACTTTAAAAATCTTTAGAGCTGCACCATATTTATTGACGATTGATGTCACCAGATTGCCAGAATCGTCGCCGACTTTGGTGATCTTGACGCTTTCACCAGCGATGACAGTTTTATAGACATCGGTGTCGGAGAACGCATAGCCATGAGGTGCTGAAGTTTCTTTAAAGTAATAGGTTCCTGCCGAGAGCTTTGAGAAACGAACGGTGCCGTTTGCGTCAGATTCTGACGTTCCAATTACATCGGTGCAGTCTTCGTCAGAGTAAAGGGTAAAAGTTGCACCTTTCAGAGCATGAGCATCAACGCCTTCACGGTCAACTTTCTTGAAAGTGATATCGTGTCCAACTTCCTCGTTGTTGATGACAAGAAGCGTGTTGTTGGCGTAGGTCTCAGAAGTTGCGCCCTCATCGGTCCAGTGAGAGGTTTCCTTCGGGAAAAGCGCCTTGATTTCGTCGAGGGTCAAGCCTGTCAAATCAATCGTTGTATCGCTTTTGACATAGGCCGCATCATCGCCCGAAACGACATAGTTTTTGTAGCCATCAGATGGGTCGGCCGTTGGGTCGTAATGAACCGAGGACGAATCGTTCGGGTCACCAATCCAAGTTTCTTTCAAGAAATAACGAACATATTGATTGTTGACAACGAGTGGCAAATCGGTGAATTCGTGCATCCAATTGTTGTCAGTTGTGAGCGTTTGAGTGTAGGTGGTCGAAACATTGCCGTCGGCGTCGCGGGTGTCAGGCACTTTTTCAGTGACCTTCGACTCGCCCTCGCCATATTCGCGCCAAAGCTCGACTGTTACCTGCTTTTTGTTCTTGGCATTTTCGTCCCAATTCTTGACTGCAAAAACGTTGGTCGTTGCGTCAGGGCGATTGAAAATGTCAAGCTCGAAAGCATTATCATCGTTAGCCTTTGCCCAAACTGTGCCTGTGTCGGAACTTGTTGTCACGACGTCGCCTGTGATTCCGCTTTCTTCCTTGATTGAGAAAGTGATGGTTTCGGCACCGGTGTATCCAGGAGTGCTCGATGATTGCTCGGTCAGAACATATTTGCCAACCGAAGTTGAGGTCTCGGAGCCAACTGCAAGTTCGATGTAGAAAAATCCAGTGCTGTCAGTGGTTGCAACGTAGTCATCAACGCGCGTGTAAACATCGGGGTAATCGGCTGCATGAGTGTCAGTTGTGTAGAGATTTGTGCCTATCTTTTGATAGAGTGGCAACGTTCCTGTTCCCTCGTCGTTCGTGCCAGTCACCTTGAACTGAACGCCAGCCATCGCCTCGCTCGTGTCGGTTGAAGTCTTGCTAACAATTAAAGTGCCAGCGTGAACATACATGTTTCTAAACGAAACAGTTTGTCTTGCGGAAGTTGGAGTGTCGGCGGCGTAGGCCTTAGCCGTCACATTAACGTTGCCTTCCTCCGAGAAGTCGTAGGCAATCCAGCCGTTAGTGTCTTGGCTGCTGTTAGTGTTTTTTACGGAATACCAGCGAGAATTGTTCCATTTGTAGCTGGAATCGGTCGGAGAATAGGCGCTATTTTTCTCGACGTAGGTGTATTCAACTCCTTGGCGGGCATCGGTGTCCCACGTGTATTTACCTGAGGTTGAGTCGTAGGAAAAATAGCCAAGATAGTTGCCAGTTGTGGTCGTGTGATCAATAGATGAATCAGGAATCAAAAGCAGCTTATAGTCTTCTGTTTCAGCAGAAGTTGTTGAGTCGGTGTGTTTTACAGAAATGTAGAAATCGGCTGTTTCATCGAAGCCAGAAACATCAGTGTAGCTGCCTTTGACGGCATCGATTGCTTCACTCTCACCCGCAAAAGTCTTGGAAACGATGACATTTGCGCGTTTAGCAACTAAAACGCCATCGACGTGCCAGCCATCGGCAGAGCCATAGGAATCACTGCCAACATATTTAATAAGATTCCAACGAACTGTGAAGTTGTTAGCATTCAAATCTTCAGTCGAAACAAGATTGCCGTCGATCGTAATCGCTGTTTTCTGAGACCTGAGCTGCGCAAAAATTTCTTCGTCAGTCGGAAAGTCAACGATTGTAATTCCCTCGCCCGTGTAATCAACGCCAGTGACGTTTTTGTCTGGTGTGACAGGCGAATTTCCTAACGAACGAATCCATTTATCAACGCCAGGCCAATTTTCTGCCGTTGACGACTCGTTCAGCTGGACAGTGTCACCTGAGCTTGCTACGCCAAGACCGTCGGTGCCCGAGAGGCGCGACGAATAAATTGAAGGACTCCAATTTCCAGAAGAGTAGGAGCGGTAGCCGCTGCCAGTGTTGTCCTGAACTTCGCACTCAAGATCAAGGAAGAAGTTTGCTGTGTTAATTCTTCCCTGCTCATCGGTTAAAGACCAACTTGACTTGAACACGAGGTTGCCGTCTTCATCAGCAAGGCTTTCGAGTTCATCAGCCGTGAGAGTTGCACCGGCAGAGTAAACAGTTGAAGTTGTGTCACCAACAATTGTCCAGCCCTCGAACTTGTAGCAATAACGGCGAGCTGCCGATAGGTTTGCTGTGACGGTAACTTGATCTTCGTCAGGCGCCAAGATTTTGTAGTTGCCAGACGCAGCATCGAACTCGACAACCTTAGTTGCCTCGCCATCAATTGTGTCGTTATCAACTGAAGGCAAAGATTGATTGCTCTTTGTGAGCGAACCATAAACCACGAGGTCTTCGGTAGTCATTGGGACTTTGTAGGCAATTGAATATTTTGAGTCGCGAGCAGCAGCGACAAGCTTAACAGGTCCAGTGATGTTGGAGAAAGTGTAGGTCGAAGTCGTGCCGTCATCGCTTTTCTTAACGCTGTAGTTGGCGGCTGAAAGCAGAGTTTCGTAGGTTCCGTCACCGTCGGCATCTTCCCAAACTTTCCACTTTGTTGTGGAACTTGGCGCTTTGACAGTTGCAGTTTTCTTATTGTCGGCAGCTGTCGTGATGATGTATTGAGTTGAAGGTAGTGTTTCGCCTTCCGCATAAATTAGATGACTGTCGTCCTCGACTGTCACAGAATGGAAAGTGTTGTCGGCAATGCGAGTTGCGTCGCTTCTTGAAGCTGAACCGCCGCTAAAGAACGAGGAAGGCTTTGTGAACAAACCATCGTCGCGGTTTGCAGGCAGGTAATAAACATTCAAAATTTTGTTGTCAGTGCCTTCGTTGATCCACTGGTAGCCTTTTGTAAAGACATACCAAGAATCGTAGCCACTAGGTTTATTCGCAGTGACGTTGTTCCAAATGGCGTCATTAGAGTCGGAAGTTACGTCGTAGTCGCAGTAACCAAAAATCCAGTTGCCCCAGTCGGCAGTTTGGTTGTCGTTGCGAACTAACTCATCGCCAGAAAAACCAACAAGCGTGAGCGCCTTTTCAAGGGCAGCTTGAGGAATGATAGCGCGATTGCCACCTTCGCGATAGGCCTGTTTTGTGACAGTAATTGGCGTGTAGCCAGTGTCACTTGCAGAATCGTAAAGAGTGCCATCCTTGCTGGCATATTTCCACACACCATCAATGAGAACGCGAGTGTGAATGGTGACTTCGTTCATGTCGTCGCCATAATCATCAGATGACGACTCGTTTGTTGAAGAATCAGTTGATGTGTCATCGGCAAGAGTGACATTTGAAGAACTTGCCTGGTTGTCGGACGAATTTGTTGTTTCCGAATTTATAGACGCATTGCTTGCGTCGCTTCCGCTCGAATCGGCAGAAAGATTAGCGTCTGAATTTTTAGTTGAAGTTGAAGTGGAGTTGTCGCCTTCCGCGAAGGCATTGATGTAGAGATGACCAGCTAGGGCAACGAATATAGCTACACTTGCACACAGTGCCACAAAAATAAACTTGTTGAGCACACCCCTAAATTTAACTATCGCATTTCTGTGCTGCAATTAACCCTGTTTCTTGGCGCGCAAATCTCCCTCACCAAAGGTAACCGTTGCGCCACGTTCATACCACTACGACTTGCCCTCTCCTTTAAGCAAGCCACGATAAAGTTTACAACTTCTTTACAAAATAACAAGGTAAAACCGAATTTTTCGCGATTACATCAAGAAATAGTAAAGGCATTTGAGCTAAGAAGTGCGTGAGCGAGTTGCCTTTAGTTCAGGCAAGTTAGAAAAATGAACATGGTTACGCAAAATTTGCATTTAAAAAGGCTGCCTTCATTGAGGAAGGCAGCCCTTAAATTTTTGATGTAACTGCGATTTAGTTGTAATTGAACTCTTAGCAGTAAAACGGGATGCAACTTGCCTTGTCGAGGAAGAGTTTTCCTACAAAAAGAGCAACAGCAGACAAAACAAGAGATACCACGAATGCCCCTGCGCCACCAAGAGTAATGGCGGAAATGACAGCAACGAAAGCACAAACAGCAATTAGGGCAAGCGAAACAAGCGAAATAATTGCGAGGCCCGGCTTGTTAGTTAGCTCCTTTGGCTTAATCCAGTCGAAAAATGGCTTTTTTGCGTCAAAGTAAAGACCAGCTGCACTCACAGCGAAAAAGAAAGAAGGACAAACTACGATGATTTGAAATGCTTCAAAAACTTCAATGCTGTCCGTCACGACCAAGAAAATCGCACAGAAAATAGTGATGACCACTGTGTCAATTAAATTAAGCAAAATCTTCGAGAATAGAATCGTTTTTGAAGGAACAGGTAAAGTTGAGTTGATCCAAGCCGTCCTTCCTTCGAGCGAAATGCCGTAGTAGCAGGTCGACTTACCCATCAAGAAAATCATGAAGAACCATGGAATTACTTGCCTGAAAACACCAGCCATCGTTTCAAGTTCATCAGCGGTATATTTACCCCCGAGAACAAGATTCGTGACAGTTGCTAAGCCAAAAACTCCAATCGCAACAGCGACCACAATCATGATTATGTCGGCAAAAAGCACGTTAATGGCAAGGTCTTGAGAGTTGAAAAGAACCTTGAACTCTTTCGCTAAAAGGGCTTTGAGAGGCTTGTTTGATTTGAGTTCGGTCTCTTCGATGTTGAGTTTTTTATTGTGATAGGACTTTGCAACTGCGCTGTTTGCGCTCATGTAACAACGAGCCAAAACTGCAATTGCAACAAATAGCACAATGGCAGAAGACGCAACGAACAAGAGAAGACCAGCAGCAGAATTCTGAAGCAGTGCAACTTCAAGCCAGGCGGCCAAAGGGTAAACAACCAAAACGTCGCGAACCACACCAAGAGCCCCAAATAGAGCCTGGAATGTGATGTTGCCAGAATTCAGAGCGATGCTAAGTCCAAAGATTGCAACGACGACAATTACGCCGGCAAGAATGGAGACGATGCCAGAAAACTTGAATCGTCTAACAAAGAGCGAAAGCAAAAAGCCAACGAGCAGCGCGAGTGCCATTGGGACGCATTGACTGAAAAGGATTGCAGCAACAACGCTCAGCCAGAAAATTGCACCGCATTTAATGACGCCTAAAAGTGGTAGACACATCGGCAAAACAATAAAGATGTTACAAACAACGAGAATGATGTACGTCGAAAAAACCTTCGAGAAGACTACTACTTTAGTGGAAACTGGTAGCGATTGCGTGAGTTCGTAATCCTGCGAGCCAAAAAGCGCACTTGCCGATTTAGAGAAGCCGATTCCAAAGGCAATGATAAACGTGTAAAGCGTGAGTATTGCAGGCAGAAAATCGGGCATCATCGTTGCAATAAAAAAACCAAGCAAACCTGCAATGATTGACATCGCGAGAAGGTAGCCTGCATTTGTAAGAATTCTGATTACAAGTGAAAAAACAGCTGTGTCAGAAGTTTTTCCTTTAACGAGGCCAGAGCTTCGAAGCATTGCCGTTACCTGCACGCCAACGAGCCTCTTAAAAGCAACAAATGTATTTGGAACTGAGTTTGTGTTAGCCATGTTTGTCTCGCTAACCCTTAAGCCACAGCTTCTGAATTCTGAGACTCTTTAATGAGCTCAAGGAAGACATCTTCAAGGCTTTGGTCGCCTTTAACATCATCGGTGTTGCCTGAAGCAATGAGCTCGCCAGCTTTAAGAATTGCAATTTTGTTGCAGAGCTTTTCAACGACTTCAAGCACGTGAGACGAGAAGAAAACAGCAGAACCGCGAGATGCAATTTCTGCCATCATGAGCTTTAGTTCATGAGAAGCGGCAGGGTCAAGACCGACGAATGGCTCGTCGAGAACGAGAAGTTTTGGCCCATGCAAAAAAGCGCTAATCAAAACCAGCTTCTGACGCATGCCGTGAGAATAGGTCCCAACCTGGTCACCAAGCGCATCTTGAATTCCAAGACGCTCAGAATATTCCGCAATTTTTGCTTGACGCTCTTGCGCTCCAACATTGAACATGTCGGCGATGAAATTTAGGTAGGCAATGCCCGTCATGAAGTTGTAAATGTCGGGGTTGTCAGGGACGTAGGCAATGAGAGATTTGCAAGCTACAGGCTCAGTTTGCACGTCGTGGCCGCAAACGGTGATTTTGCCGCCATCAATTGAATGAGTGCCGACGATAGAGCGAATGAGAGTCGTTTTGCCAGCGCCGTTGTGGCCGATGTAGCCAAAAACGTCGCCTTCATCTACTGTAAGCGAAAGGTCAGGAACGACAACTTTACTTCCGTAGCGTTTGCAATAATTTTTAACTTCTAAAACTGGGGTTTGGGAATCAGGCATGCTGCACCTTTCATAAATCAAAAAAGAACGCTCTAATTGTATGCGTTTGCGCCGCTTGCGTGAGATAATCATGCATAAATCGTCAACCCGAAAAAGAAAGATGAAGAAATGGATATTAATTCAAAGGCTCAGCATTGGGCTGAAAACACCCAGTGCGAGAACATGAAGAAAACGCTTCTAACCTGGCTAGAAAATAAAGATGAGGACGCACTTAAAGACGCGTTTTTCAAAGACCTCGAGTTCGGAACTGCCGGTCTTCGCGGAATAATTGGACCTGGCACAAATCGCATGAATCGCTACACAGTTGCTCGCGCAACTCAAGGATTGGCCGATTATTTGAATGCAAATTATGAAAATCCAAAGGTTGCAATTGCGCACGACTCGCGCAACAAAGGCGAAAAATTCACAGAAATCACAGCCTCTGTTTTGGCTGCTAACGGAGTTCAGGCTTTCGTTTATCCACGACTTGAGCCAACTCCAGCGCTTGCCTATGCAACGCAGCATCTTGGATGCGAAGCTGGAATTTGCATCACCGCAAGCCACAATCCTGCGCAATATAACGGCTACAAAGTGTTCAACAACCTCGGATGCCAAATCACTTCGCAGGTAGCAAAGGACATTTCCGACGCAATCAACAAGCTTGATTACTTTGAAGGCATCAAAGAGATGGATTTCAACGAGGGTGTCGAGCAGGGCATTATTAAATGGATTGACGACGAATGTGTCGACAGCTTTGTTAAAGATGCAGTCGCAAACGTGCCAAACGTTGATGCGGAAGCCATAAAAAAGCTCCGCCTCGTCTACACACCGCTTAACGGCACAGGTCTCGAGCCTGTAACTAAAGCACTCGACTCTCTCGGCGTTACTGATGTTGCAATTGTAGAGGAGCAGAAGAACCCTGATGGCAACTTCCCAACCTGCCCTTCCCCTAACCCAGAGGAACGCGCAGCACTTGAACTTGCAATTAAACTTGCAGAAGAGGTTCACCCTGACCTGCTGCTTGCTACCGACCCTGATGCTGACCGCACGGGTATTGCAGTTAACCACAACGGTGAAACAGTGCTTGTAACAGGTAACGAAGTTGGTCTTTTGCTCATGAATCACTTTGCTAGCCAATTTACAGAAGACGAAATTAAAGATAAAGTTTTCTGCACGACGTTGGTGTCAAGCTCGATGGCTGATGCAATTGCAAAGCACTTTGGCTTTGAGCTTCGCAGAGTGCCAACTGGCTTTAAATACATCGGCGAGCAAATCACGCTTCTTGAGCAAAACGACAAGAAGGATCGCTTCGTGATGGGCTTCGAGGAGTCCTATGGCTATTTGATTGGCACGCACGTTCGAGACAAAGACTCAGTTTCAACAACTGTTGCGATTTGCGACATGGCCGCTAAAGCTGCAGCTAAAGGCAAAGACTTGATTGATGAGCTTGTTGCTCTTTACGAACAGTTTGGCTATTACAAAAATGCAACGCAGAGTTTTTCGTTCCCTGGTGCCGATGGTGCCCAAAAGATGGCCGACATCATGCTTGACCTGCGCGAAAATGCTCCAAAGGAAATCGACGGCAAAGCAGTTGTGAGCTTCACCGATTACTCACAAGAAACAGAAATGAGCATTGTGAACTCGCATGACGGAATAAAACAACTCCTGCCAATCATCAATGTTTTACAGTTCGATTTGAAAGGTGGCGACAAAGTCATCATTCGCCCAAGTGGCACCGAGCCAAAAATTAAGGCATACACTTTCGTTTCTGGAAAGAGTGCGGCTGAAGCAGAAGAGAAACTTGAAAGCTTAAACACTTCTGTAAAGTCTTTCTTTAACTAATGCACTGTAGGGCAAAACTGAATTTATTCAGGAAGGTCTAGCTTACGAAGACCTCTGACTCCGTGGAATTCCCAAAAAGAGCATTCCGCAAAAAGTTCGTGTTAAAACAACTTCAGAAAAAACCCAAAAGCAAAAACGAAGGGGCTGGCAATTCGCCAACCCCTTTTCTTTACGTAAGTGTTTGTTTTAATAAAAAACTACTGTACTGTTGAGTTTCCAGCCTCTGTCCAGGCTTTCATGCCACCCTCGAGTGTAACAACTTTGCTCATGTCGTAGCCAAGAGCGTTCAGGGTGTTTGTTGCAGCCTGAGCATATTTTTTGCCTGAGTAGCAAACGAGAACGAGTTTCTTGTCGGTGATCTTGTTGTCGCTGAGAGCTTTGCTCATTGTTACAAGACCGTCAGTTGTGTCGCCATCTTTTGCTTTATCCATGTCGGCGTTGATTGCGCCCTCAATGTGGCCAGCTTTGTAGTCGTCAGCTTTGCGAACGTCGAGGAATACAACGTCAGAGCTTCCAACCTCAGATTTAGCAGTATCGATAGCTTCCTGAGTCATTGTTACTTCTGTAACCTCAGTTGCTGTTGCAAGACCTGCCTCGTTCCAAGCTTTCATGCCGCCCTCAAGAGTTACAACTTTGCTCATGTCATAGCCAAGAGCGCTCAAGATGTTTGTGCCAGCCTGAGCATATTTGTTGCCTGAGTAGCAAACGAGAACGAGCTTCTGGTCGCCAAGTTTGTTGTCGGAGATGACCTGTTTCATTGTCTCGAGGCCAGCTTCGTTGTCGCCTTCCTTAGCTTTGTCCATGTCGGCGTTGATTGCGCCAATGATGTGACCAGCTTTGTAGTCGTCAGCTTTGCGAACGTCGAGGAATACAACGTCAGATTTACCAACTGAACCTTTGAGTGAGTCTACAGACTCTTTTGTCATTGTGACTTCCTTTACCTCAGTGCTTGAAGATTTTGAGCTATCGGTTGAAGAAGAGCCCGATGAGCAACCAACAAGACCAAGTGCAACACCGAAACAAAGTGCGAGTGCAATTAATGCGCTTACAGACTTCTTTGTTAATGTCATGTAATTCCCTCCTGAAATTAATGAAATGAAATAAATGAAAAAACATCGGTCAGTGAGACCGAATGCAGAATGTGAGAACACTTACGCAGAAAGATTCTTTTGAATCTAAACATCAATTTTACCAGCGTGAATTATTTTGAAAACCCTCAAAGCGTAAATGACGAAACGTTTTCCGCGAGATGCCGCGAAATGTAAAGATGAAAATAAAAGTGACAGGCTACAAAATCGTTAGAGCATGCCTCTTTTTAGTAATCGTTTGCAGCTTCTGAATTCATCCAATTGGAGAGGAACTCATCGTAGGTGCCATCAAGGACAGCAGCGCGAGCGCGGCGCATGAGGTCAAGCAAGAAATGAATGTTATGCATCGAAAGCAGGATGCTGCCAAGCATTTCGTTTTGCTTAACAAGATGGCGGATGTAGGCACGAGTGAAGTTTTGGCAAGTGTAGCAATGGCACTCGTGGTCAAGCGGAGTGAAGTCATGGGCAAACTTAGCGTTGCGCATGTTCATGCGACCAGTCGATGAAAAAGCAGTTCCCATGCGGGCAGTTCTCGTTGGAAGAACACAGTCAAACATGTCAACGCCCTCGCCCACTGCACGAACAAGCGTTGTTGGGTTGCCGACGCCCATCAAATAACGAGGGCGATCGTCTGGAAGAGCACGAGCAACATCGCCAAGCGTTTCAAACATAGTTTCATGGCTCTCACCAACGGAATAGCCGCCAATTCCAAAACCACCAAAGCGGCGGCCGCCGTTGCTGAGGCTTTCGTCTTCAATCTCAATGAGCGAATTGATTGACTTCAAGCGCAAATCAAGGTGCATGCCACCTTGCACTATGCCAAAAAGCGTTTGATCTTCTTTAGTGTGTGCCGCCAAACAACGCTTTGCCCAGGCAGAAGAATAGTCAACAGCGCGAGCAACGAAGTCACGCTCAGCAGGGTAAGGCGCGCATTGGTCAAGCTGCATCACGATGTCAGCGCCGATCTTCTGCTGAATTTCCATGTTTTTCTCTGGCGTCCATTTGACGCGATGACCGTCATAGATGCTTTGAAATTGAACGCCGTCATCATCGAGTTTCACTGTGTCAGCAAGAGAAAACACCTGGAAGCCACCGCTGTCGGTGAGCATTGGGCCGTCGTAATTCATGAATTTATGCACGCCGCCAGCCTCTTCCACGAGGTCGGCACCTGGGCGCATTGAGAGGTGGTAGGTGTTGGCAAGCACAACTTGGGAGTCGAGCTCGCGAAGCTCTTTTGGGGTGATGCCTTTGACGGTTGCGGCAGTTCCCACCGGCATAAACATTGGCGTTTGGAAATTCCCGTGCGCCGTTTCATATGTCAAAGCGCGAGCGTGCCCGCAAGTTCCGTCGATGTGACAATCAAAAAGAGCCATCGTTTCCTCTCAAATTAAATCATTTATTAGCTGCTAAATTATAATTTATGACCATGAACGAGACGAAGAAAGACACTCAGGCAGCAAAAAAGTTCCTGCTACACGCATGCTGCGGGCCATGCTCACTAGAGCCAATTCGCATCTTGCGCGAGCGCGGAATTGAGCCAGTGGTTTTTTATTCGAACTCAAACATCGCGCCTGCTGAGGAATATGAACATCGTCGAGACACGATTCGAGATTGGTGCAAGAAAAACGACGTTAAGTTTATTGAAGACACATATGCTCCTGAAGAATGGAAAGAAGCAACCGCTGGGTTGCTCGCGCAAAAACCACATCGTTGCAGGAAATGCTACAAAATTCGTTTCGCGCACGCCGCAAAGTTCGCAAAAGAACACGGCTATGCGGGGCTTGGCACAACGCTCACAATCAGCCCCTATCAATACACGCTAACTATTAAAGAAGAGTTGATCGCGGCTTGCGAAAATGCGGGCATCGAGTGCTTTTACGAAGATTACTCAAGCCAATTTCGCGAGGCACAGCGCAGGGCAAAAGAAGAAGGGCTCTATCGCCAGGGGTACTGCGGGTGCCTTCCGTCAAAAGCAGAAGCGGAAGCTGAAAAAAAGCGAGCGAAAGCAATTAAAGAAAAACTTCTGCAAGAGCGCGAAGCTAAGTTGCAAAAGAAGCGCGACGAGAAAAAAGCCTACGCCAGCAAACGCGAAAAGCAACGCGCAATCCTAAAACAAATGCGCCAAGCTGCCAAAAACGAAGAGCAAGACGCATCAAATTAAAC
>JAUMVS010000018.1:0-3112 GCA_030530045.1 Phoenicibacter congonensis | reverse complement strand
TAAAACAAATGCGCCAAGCTGCCAAAAACGAAGAGCAAGACGCATCAAATTAAACTTCACGATGGGCTTTTAATAACGCTCCAATTGCACTGCGCCCTAAAGCAAATTGATGACCCGCTAATTATTAAAAAATCAATCAACGCATCAAATAATTAGCCAGGCGCCTAACTTTTACACTTTTTTGCGCTTAGGCTATTCAAATCTATATTCATAAATGAAATAGATCATGTCTTCGGAACTTTCGCCTTCCAACGCGAGCTCTTGCTCTGCACTCCTTTTCATCCCGAAATGCTCATAGAATTTGTAGTTGCAACTGGTGTCGGTGTAGAGGAAAAAATTGGAAATTTTTTCGCGCTTAAAATAGCAAAGTGCGTCCTCAAAAAGTTTTCGACCGATTCCTTTTCCTCGGAAGTCAGAATTAATTGCAAAGAAAACGAGCTCGCCTTCATAATCAAAACCACAGTTCTTTATGAGATCACCATCAATCTTTACTTCAGTCTCAAATTGCAATGCGGCCTCTCTCCCGTCAGGACTGTTGCGCAGTGCATCCAAACAAGCTTCAGCTTTGTCCACAAAACGAGAGTTAGTGCCATTTTGTGCGCAATTTCTTGCCATAATGACGCCAACCGGAACGTCATTTATCGTTGCTACTTTGGCATACGTCTGCCTTGCAAGGTAATGATAAAAATAGAGTTCTGCGCAACTTTTTGCCGCTGCATCAGAAAACTCATCATCGTAGCCCCACGTTTTACACGTGATTTCTACTACAGCATCGAAATCCTTTTCTTCAAGCTCCCGAACTAACACTTCATCTGCCATTTTTTTCATTCCTTCCTTGTTTACATCAGTCTTAATTAGTATATGAAAGGTGCTGATGAAGTTTTCCTCATGCAGAAAATGCGGAAATGATTGAAAATAGACAGAGTTAAAACTAGAAATTTGAAAAAGAGACAACGATGCTAACTAGTGATTTTGATTACGATTTGCCCGAGGAATTGATTGCTCAATCGCCTGCGCCCGTGCGCGACGAATGCAAAATGCTCGTGCTTCACAAGGAAACTGGCGAGGTAGAGCATAAGATTTTCAAGGACATTATTGATTATCTAAACCCTGGAGATTTGCTTGTCGCAAATGAGACGCGAGTAATTCCTGCTCGTTTGATTGGCCAAAAACGAGGCACGGGTGGGCTTTGTGAAATTTTATTGCTTCGCCCGATGATTGAAAACAAGGTCAACTCAAAGGTTGCACGCTGGGAAGCACTTGTTCGCCCAGGTAAACGCCTCAAACCTGGCAGTGGCGCTGTCATCGAGTTTTTTGATGTCGACCGAAACATTGCAATTGAGGCTCAAGTTGTCGATTGGGCAAAAGACCCAGAAAATGCGCAGAAAGGCGAGCGCGTCGTTGAGCTTTCGACTCATCTCGCAAGCCTAGATGATGCGCTGCACGAAGTTGGCAAGGTGCCTCTTCCTCCCTACATTCATGATTACGCTGGCGATTCTGAAATGTATCAAACCGTTTATTCGAAGCATGAAGGAAGCGCAGCTGCTCCAACTGCTGGCTTGCATTTCACTCCTGAACTCATTGAAAAGTGCAAGGCAAAAGGGATTGGCTGGGCAACGGTTGACCTGGAGGTTGGTCTCGACACTTTCAGAATTGTGGACGAAGAAAACGCGGAAGACCACGCGATGCACACCGAGACCTATTCTGTACCTGATGAAACGGTTGCAGCAATCAAAGAAACGAAAGCCAATGGCGGCAGAGTTTTTGCAGTCGGGACAACAAGCGTTCGCTCGCTAGAGTCATGTTTTTTGCGCACAAACTCAATCGAGCCATGCTCGCGAGCCGCAACTTCGCTTTATTTGATGCCAGGCTCAACTTTTAATGTGGTTGACGCAATGATTACAAACTTCCACGTTCCAAAGTCGACGCTCATGATGCTCGTTTCAGCATTTTCAAGCCGTGAGAAAATTATGCATGCCTATGAAGAAGCGAAGAAAGAACATTATCGTTTCTTGTCATTTGGCGACGCAATGCTGATTGTTTAGGCGAAAGAACAGCTGCAAATAATGCATTTTTAAACATAAATGTTTTTAAAGGCTGCGACCAAAATGTTTGTGTTACAATAAATTTCGCTGTTCGGGACGTGGCGCAGTCTGGTAGCGCGCTTGTTTTGGGTACAAGATGTCGCAGGTTCAAATCCTGTCGTCCCGACCACTTTTCTACTTGGGAATGCGGATGTGGTTCAATGGTAGAACTAAAGCCTTCCAAGCTTTCAACGCGGGTTCGATTCCCGTCATCCGCTCCAACTTCTAGCTCATTCAGTTTTTAATTACAGCCGCAATTTAAAGAACCTTCTAAATTTATAAAAAATCTTAAAAAAGCTTCTGAGACAAAAGTGCCTGGGCAAGTTACGTCACCTGATGCATTTAAAGCGAACAACCAGGCAAAACATAAGATGAACGATGAAACGCTTTTAATCACTGATTGCGACGTCAAAACACGGGCGCAAGAGTGGCGCATGCTATAATCGCATGTTAACGTTAAAACACGACTGTAAAGGCTAATTAAATGGAAATTCAAGAACAATTAAGCGCAATCGTAACACAGGCCTTCAAAGCCGCCATCGAGGACGGAACGCTCAAAATGGAAACGAGCGAAATCCCCGACCCAGCACTTGAGCGACCTCGAGACGAGGCAAACGGCGACTGGGCATCAACAGTTGCGATGAGAAGTGCGAAGGTTGCACACTGCGCGCCTCGTGCAATTGCTGAAGCAGTCGTTTCACACATTCCTGAAAATTCACTCATCGAGTCAACAGATATCGCTGGACCTGGCTTCATCAACTTCAAACTTGCAAATGATGTTTTGCAAAACATCATCGAGGTCGTGAGAACCCAAGGAAATAACTTCGGTAAAAGCGATTTTGGCGGCGGTCAAAAGGTGGATTTGGAATATGTCTCGGCAAACCCAACTGGACCAATGCACGTTGGTCACGGACGCTGGGCTGCTCTTGGCTCAAGCATTGCTAACGTTATGAATCATGCAGGTTATGTTGTAACGCAGGAGTTCTACGTCAACGACCACGGCGTGCAAATGGACGTGTTTGGCAATT
>JAUMVS010000182.1 GCA_030530045.1 Phoenicibacter congonensis | reverse complement strand
ATCATCGGAATGTGCGCAATCGTACTTTATCCGACACTGGCATCCGGCAACGACGCACTTCCTACGATGATCAGCACACTGATGCCTGTAGGATTATCCGGTCTGGTATTCGCTGCGATCATAGCGGCAACCATGTCCACTTCGGACACCTGTCTGCTGTGTTCCGCAACCTGCCTGACAA
Source organism: Phoenicibacter congonensis (assembly GCA_030530045.1). Lineage (GTDB taxonomy): Bacteria > Actinomycetota > Coriobacteriia > Coriobacteriales > Eggerthellaceae > Phoenicibacter > Phoenicibacter congonensis_A. The sequence continues at coordinate 2,819 of JAUMVS010000182.1, read as the reverse complement.
ATATTTATACCGGATTCATTAACAAGAATGCCACAGAAAAACAAAAACTGACGGTAAGCCGTCTTTCTATGGTAATCCTCGGTGTTGGGGTATTATGCATTGCAATTTTCAATCAGGATATTATCGCACTGATCAGCATGGGATATTCTCTGGGGGTAGGCGGATTATTGGCACCGTTCTTTGCATGCTACTTCTGGAAACGTGCGACAACCGCAGGTTGTATTTCATCTATGATTGTAGGCGCGGCATCTTATGTGATTCTGAGCAATGTTGTAACATGGCCGGCAATCTTTGTTTCGCTTCCTGCAAGTGCAATTACGATCATTGTGGTATCTCTGCTGACAAAGGCTCCGGATCCAAGCTGCTATGATCTGTATTTTGATGATGAATGGGAAAAGACACATCCATCTGAAGCATAAATAAGAGAAGAAGAGAGTTTTCCATAAAATAATATTTGACAAAATGTGGAGATGGCAGGCAGAGCATCGCATTACTGCCTGCCGTTTTCCATCTGTAGAATTTGAAATCGATACGAAAGGAAATGGAACGATGTCAGAGAAGTATGATTATATGCCGTCTTGTGATACTGTGGCGATTCCGGCTTCCGATACGGCAAAAGGTTGTAATCTTCTGGGAAAAAACAGTGATCGGGAGATGACGGAAGCGCAGCCGCTGGCTTATTATCCGGCAGCAGATCACCGGACGGGAGAGACGGTGAAATGTACCTATATCGAAATTGAACAGGTACCGCATACATACGGAATGATCGGATCCAGACCCTGGTGGATCTGGGGTTTCGAAATGGGCGTCAACGAGCAGGGTGTGGCAATCGGGAACGAGGCAGAATGGTCTGAGGTGCCTCCCCGGGAGGAACCGGCGCTGCTGGGAATGGATCTGCTGAGACTGGGGCTGGAAAGAGGAGCGACAGCAAAGGAAGCGCTTCAGGTGATCATTCAGCTTCTGGAACGCCACGGGCAGGGCGGCGCCTGCCGGTACGGCGGAGACGCTGTAAAATCAGGCTATCACAATACATTCATCATTTCGGACCCGAAAGAGATGTATTTAATGGAGACCGTAGGAAAGCATTGGGTATACCGTTCCATTAAAAAGGCAGAGGGAATCTCTAATATTTATAAAATCGGGGAAGATTACGAAGCCTGTTCTGACGGAATTGAGGCGTACGCGGCGGAATTGGGATTGCATACGCCCGGGCAGACTTTCGATTTTTCAAAAAGCTTTTTGCTGCTGAACAATCATTTCATGGGGGGATTTCCCCGCAGCAAATGGACCACCTGGAAACTTCAAAACAATCTGGGAAAAATCGATGCGGAAATGACGCTGGACATTTTGCGGGGTCATTACGAGGGGACCTTTATGGAGAACTACTGGAGTCCGGTGTCCTGCTGTGTACCCAGTGTCTGTATGCATGGGGGAGAGCCGGCTCATACGCAAAGCGCGGCTACGATGGTTGTGGAGTATCATCATTCGGAATTCAAAGAATTGTTGTACACGTATTGGGGCTCCATGTGTCCGCCCTGCTGCAGTTTCATTGTGCCGTTTTATAATACCGGGTATATTCCGGAACGGTTGGGAATCGGGGAAAATCATTATCAGGAGGATTCCTTCTGGTGGAAGATGCAGCGTTTGGTGACAGATGCGGAGTCGGACTACACCCGATATCATGAAAAAATACAGCAGGCGCAAAAACGACTGGAACCGGAATTCCGCAGTGCGGCAGCAGAAACAGAGGCCCAGGCTGAGGATCTGCTGAAGCAGGGAAAGCGAGAAGAGGCTTGCAGGCTGCTCAATGCGCTGACCGAACGCTGCCTGGAGAAAGTGGAACAGGAGGCTGAACGGCTGACAGCGGAAATCGAAGGAGAAATGTCTGTTTATCCGCCCCAGTCTTATCGAAATAAAATGCAGCAGTTTTATCGGGAGCAAGTGAAATTGTAAAAGTGAAACAGTGAGTAAAAGAGGAAAATTATGATAAAAGCAGATTATATATTCTTGAACGGAAACTTTTATACGATGCGGCAGCCGGATGAAACCTTTGAGGCGATGGCTGTTCTGAACGGACGGATTGTAGCGGTTGGAGATACAAAAACGATACGAAAAATAGAGGCAAGGCAGGAAATTGATCTGGAGGGAAAAACGATTCTTCCGGGATTCATGGACACCCACATGCATTTTATAATGGATGCGGATGACAGACAAAAGGTAGAACTTTTGCAGGCGGATTCCATTGACGATATTATTTCAAGGATGAAGGCACAGGATTCTCCGGATGCCTCCCCTGAGGAATGGCTGGTAGGGAGAAGCATTCATGTGGAGAATATCAAGGAAGGCAGATTCCCGGACAGACATGAGCTGGACCGGATTTCAACGGAACGCCCTGTCTTTCTGTTTACCTATTGCCGGCATACCGGGATGGGAAATACCAAGGCCCTGGAGCTGGCAGGAATCGGAAAGGGATTCGTTCCCGAGGTGGAGGGTACGGTGGAATTTGAAGAGGACGGCAGTCCGTCGGGAATCATTCGTGAGACCGCATATAATCGATATTTTTCACCGATTATGGACGCAAATCTGGATAGTGCTGCATATCGGAAAAAGCTTGCAAAAAAATTTGCCCCTGAATATTCAAAGGCGGGATTGACGACGCTTCACTCCTATTCCACGATTTCTGCCGAGCCGCTGGAATATCTTTATATGTATCTGGAGCTGGAAGAAGAGGGATTGCTGCCTTTCCGCGTAAGAATGAGTTCGGCAATGCCGTTGGCAAAGACAATCGGTGCGGCAACCGGTTTGGGCTCCGATAAAAT
>JAUMVS010000181.1 GCA_030530045.1 Phoenicibacter congonensis | reverse complement strand
CAGGAACGACGACTTCACAGCCTTCTTCCTCGAGTTTGTCGGTAACGTTATTGTTTGCTGTGGGGTGGAACTTTACTAAGATTTCGCCGACCACGCCAACTTTTGGCTTTTTAATTGTGTCGTCGAGAGGCAAATTATCAAAGTCAGATACGATTGCTTCTGAAAGTTCTTTAAACTTCTTGCGAGTAACACCTTCTGACAGAGCCTTTTTGCATTCAGCCATCCAGTGATTGAAGATGTTTGTCGCTGCACCTTTTTCGAGTTCGTAGGCGCGAGTCTTGTAAAGACACATCATGAGAAGGTCGCCAAGGAAGAGCGCATAACCTGCTTGAAGCAGCATTGGAGGCGTAATTTTAAAGCCTGAGTTGTGCTCGCCTAGGTCCTTAAAGCTGAGCGCGATGACCGGAATGTGGCCAAGACCTGCGGCTTTAAGCGCTTTTCTGATGAGTGCAATGTAGTTTGTAGCACGACAACCACCACCAGTTTGAGTAATCAGAACTGCAAGTTTGTTCGTGTCATATTTTCCCGACAGAACTGCTTCCATGATTTGACCTGTTACAAGAATTGATGGATAGCAAATGTCGTTGTTTACATATTTCAAGCCGTAATTTACAGCTTCGCGGTCAACCGCTGGGAGCAAATCAACGTTAAAGCCATAGCGGCGCATGACAGGAACTACCAGCTCAAAGTGCATAGGAGCCATCTGAGGTGCCAAAATTTTGTAGCCCTCATCAAACATTTTCTTAGTGAATTCAGGGCGATCAAATTCAGTTGATGCAGTTTCGCGATCGCCAACAGCATCGGTATCGACAATTGATGATTTTTCAGTTGGGAGGTCAGGAACAAGGTCTTCAATGTTAGAAGAAGCAATGCAGCTAACTGGGCACCCACGCTCGAGTGCCGCTTTATCATCGGCTGCTTCGTTGGCTTCATCCGCCTTGTCTTTCAGCGCTGCAAGCAAGCTTCTAACGCGAATCTTTGCAGCACCGAGGTTTGAAACCTCGTCAATTTTAAGCACAGTGTAGACCTTGCCAGAAGACTCCAAAATCTCTTGGACCTGGTCGGTCGTGAGAGCGTCAAGACCGCAACCAAATGAGTTTAGCTGGATTAAATCAAGGTCGCTTCTTTTAGCAGCAACTTTTGCCGCAGCGTAAAGACGTGTGTGATACATCCACTGGTCAACGACGCGAATTGGGCGCTCTAGCTGACCTAAATGCGCAATTGAGTCTTCTGTCAAAACAGCCAAGCCAAAGGTGTTTAGAAGCTCTGGAATTGCGTGATTAATTTCTGGGTCTTGATGGTATGGACGGCCAGCCAAAACGATTCCATGCGTGCCAGTCTCTTCCATCCATTTGAGGGTTTCGGTGCCTTTAACGCGAATGTCTCGCTTGAAGTTTTCATCCTCTTCCCAGGCAGCATCCACAGCAGCATCGATGTCTGACTTGCTAGGCACTACGCCATGCTTGCATAGCTCTGATTTGTGTTCTTTTGTAAAAATCGCAAGGAGTCGCTTCTTGAGCTTGTCTTTCATGTCGTATGGAACCCAAGGGGTTAAAAGCTTGACATCAGAATCGATGAGTTCATCGATGTTTAGACGCAGCGCCTCAGGGTAACTCGCAACAATTGGGCAGTTGAAGTGGTTGCCAGCAGAAGCATCTTCGCCGCGCTCCCACTTTGTGCAAGGCATCCAAATGAAATCGACTGACTTGTCGAGCAAGTTCATTATGTGACCGTGCGAAAGTTTTGCTGGGTAACAAACACTTTCTGAAGGCATTGACTCGATGCCAGCGTTGTAGATTTCTTTGCTTGATTTATCGGAAAGGATTACACGATAGCCAAGCTTTGTAAAAAAAGTGAACCAGAACGGGTAGTTCTCGTACATATTTAACGCGCGAGGAAGACCAACTGTTCCAGCCGTAGCTTCACTTTCCTCAAGTGGCTTGTAGTAATCGAAAAGGCGTGCGCTTTTCCACTCGAAAAGGTTTGGAACGTTGTTCTTTGTTCCGCCAACGCCCATCGATTGGCCGCGCTCGCAACGGTTTCCGGTGATGAAACGGCGGTGTTTGCCCGTCTCTTCGTCAATTCCGAAATCGTTGATTGTCAAAAGGCAAGAATTTGAGCAGCCTTTGCAACGACCTGTTCTGTGTGTTGGATTTAGGCTGTTGAGCTCATCGAGACCAAGGATTGAGGATTTTCTTACTTCTGCCATGTTTACTCACCCTTTTCCCAACGCTCATGAGCCAAAAGAGCTGCGCCGTAGGCACCCATGTTGCCAGCAACATCAGGACGCACTGCGTTTACCTGCGAGAGCTGCTCGAATGCTCGAAGGACTGCATCGTTTAAAAACGTTCCGCCCTGAACGATTACGTTTTTGCCAACATCTTTCGGGTCTCTGATTTTGATGACCTTGAAAAGCGCGTTCTTGATTACAGAAATTGCAAGGCCTGCCGCGATGTCTTCGACAGTTGCGCCTTCCTTTTGTGCCTGCTTAACGCGCGAATTCATAAACACTGTGCAGCGAGAGCCCAAGTCAACTGGCGCCTTTGCTTTGCAAGCTGCTTTTGCAAATTCTTGAACAGAAAGTCCAAGACCAGATGCAAAAGACTCAATGAAGCTTCCGCACCCTGAAGAGCAGGCTTCATTGAGCATGATGTGATCAATGGCACCGTTTTTGATGCGCAGGCACTTCATGTCTTGTCCGCCAATGTCAAGAATAAATTCAACATCAGGCATGAGTTGCTGAGCTCCGCGAAGGTGAGCTACTGTTTCAATTTCGCCTGAGTCAACCTTTAGAGCTTGGAGCAAAAGGCCTTCGCCATAGCCTGTCACAGTTGAGTGACCGATGTATTGCTTGTCGTTCAAAACGCCGTAAAGCTCGGTCAAAGCAGTTTTTGCACAACCCAAAACATCGCCCTTGTTAGAGGCATAGGTCGTCCAAAGAAGCTCGTTTTTATCGTTTACAAGTGCCGCTTTAAAAGTCGTGGAACCTGCATCAATTCCCAAAAAAACTGGGCCTTCATAGG
>JAUMVS010000180.1 GCA_030530045.1 Phoenicibacter congonensis | reverse complement strand
ATGAGGTCACGACCAGGGATTTTGTACGCAATCATCCTTGGATGAAGCAAATGATATGCCCTATTACATTTTTGAAAATGGGTGCTATCCTGCCATGAGCAACGCACGATTCGGCCCCAGTCAGAAAGTGCAGCAATGGACAGCGACGTCTCAAGTCCCACAGCAATCCCCTCTCCCACCCCTCGCGCCACCTTTTTGGGCATGGGCGCAGTTGTGGTATGGGCGCTTATGGCGGGACTGGTCAAACTCGTCTCCGTGGGCTTCGGCGCCACGCTGGGAACGGCCCTGCTGTACACGATTGCAGCAACAGCGCTGCTCATTGCGCGTCCTCCCAAGCTCAAGACCATCCCCCGGCGCTACCTGCTCATAGGCGGGGCGCTCTTCGTGAGCTATGAGTCTGTGTTCGCGCTTGCCATCTCCATGACAACGAGTTCCATGCAGGCAGTGGAAGTGAGCCTGGTCAACTACCTGTGGCCCACGCTCACCGTGCTTTTCTGCGCGGCAGCCTCAGGAAAGAAGGGTGCCGTGGGGCGCGTGATACCGGGTGCCATCATCGCAACCATCGGCGTCATGGTGGCCGTGGGTGGCAACGCCGGCTTCACTGCCGCCCAGCTTGCCGAGCACCTGGGCGCAAACCCCGTCCCCTACCTGCTCACCCTCATCGGCGCCGTCATCTGGGCGCTCTATTCCACCGTCACGCCCAAAATCTCGCAGGGCGCCGATGCCACGTCGCTCTTCTTCATCGGCGTGGCCATCACGCTGTGGATCGTTTTCTTCATCTCTGGCCCCTACCTGCCCGAACAGGTGCCCTCCGTGCCTGCGATTGTCGCCCTTGTGGCGGCCGCAGCCTGTGTGGCGAGCGGTTACACCCTCTGGGGCCACGGCCTCATCAAGGGCGACGTGCGCAAGATGGCGGCCTTCTCCTATGCCGCCCCCGTGCTCTCCACCCTGGCAAGCTCCATCTTGCTCGGTGTCTCGCTCAACCCCATCTACTGGGCAGGCACCGCCGCCGTCTTCGTAGGGTCGCTCCTCAACTGGCGCGCGGGGTAAAAGTCGCAGGTTAATCAACTAAGACCCCGTGACACCCATTCGCATGCTCCTTCCAGGCGCTATACTCTTCCCTGACACGGAAGAAGGCACGTACGGATCCAAGTGAACGCCGGGAGATGAACACATGGCACGGACGATATCCATTGGGGCGCAAGGCTTTGCCGACATCCGTGAACACAACGACTTCTATGTCGACAAAACCGGCTTTATCTCCCAGTGGTGGAATTCCTCTGACCCCGCCACCCTTATCTGTCGCCCCCGTCGCTTTGGCAAAACGCTCAACATGAGCATGCTCGAATGTTTCTTTTCCTCGGCGTATGCAGGGCGCCATGATTTGTTCGAAGGTCTTGCCGTCTGGAACGACACCGAGCTGCGATGCGAGCAGGGCGCATGGCCCGTCGTCGCCCTCTCATTTGCGGGCGCAAAGGGCGCGACCCTCGAAGACATATCTCTTCGCATCCGCGAACGCATCGCCCAAGCCTGGCGCAGCCATGCCGAAACGCTCGATTCAAGCCTGCTTCCGGAGAATGAGGCCGACGTACTCACGGGCCGCACCACCTACGTTTCAATCGAGAGCGCCCCGTCATCCTTGCTTCGCCTCTGTGAACACCTGTATCAGGCAACAGGCAAGCGCGCCATCATCCTGCTCGACGAATATGACACCCCCATGCAAGAAGCCTGGATGGGCGGTTTCTGGAGCGAGCTTACGGAATTCGTCCGCAGCCTCTTCAACAACACGTTCAAAACAAACCCCTTCCTCGAACGTGCCGTCCTGACCGGCGTCACGCGCATCAGCCGCGAGTCCATCTTCTCAGACCTCAACAACCTCGCCGTCGTCACCACGACCACAGAACAATATGAGGACTGCTTTGGCTTCACCGAACAAGAAACGTTCGCAGCCATGGACGAAATGGGCCTCACGGAGCGCGAACAGGTCAAAGAGTGGTACGACGGCTTCTCTTTCGGGCATATAACTGATATCTATAATCCCTGGTCAATCACCAATTACCTCAAGTACGGCACGGCTCAACCATACTGGGCGAACACAAGCAGCAATGCCCTGGCGAGCAAACTCGTGCGCGAGGGGGATTCTCAAATCAAGGAAGATTTCGAGCGTCTCTTGCAGGGAGGCACGGTTTCCAAAGTCCTTGACGAGCAAGTTGCCTTCGGTGAGCTGGGAGGCAAACCGGGAGCCGTGTGGGCGCTGTTGCTTGCCAACGGATACCTCAAGGTCATGTCTCGTCAAACGATTGACCAAGGGGGCGCCTACGAACTTGCGCTGACAAATCGCGAGGTAACGCTCAGCTTCGACACAATGGTGAAAGGATGGTTCGAGCAAAGCGCCTCGTATTACAACGGGTTTATCCAGGCATTGCTCACAGGCGACCTCGACGCAATGAACGGCTACATGAACGATGTCGCCCTCGACACGTTCAGCCTGTTCGACTCGGGCATCCGACCAGCCGAAAGAGAGCCCGAGCGCTTCTATCACGGATTTGTGCTCGGCCTGCTCGTCGAGCTGCGAGGGCGTTACGTCATCACGTCAAACCGCGAAAGCGGGTACGGCCGCTACGACGTCATGCTCGAACCACTGGATTCCAAGCGCGACGATGCCATCATCGTCGAGTTCAAGGTGTTCAATCCCCGGCACGAGAAGAACCTCGATGAGACCGTCGCCGCAGCCAAAGCGCAGATTGCCGAGAGGCGCTATGCAGCAGGTCTTGAGGCGCGCGGTATCCCCCAAGACCGCATCCGCACCTACGGCTTCGCCTTTAAGGGCAAGCAAGTGCTTATTGGTTAGCGTGCAGCCCTTGCCGATCCACCTGCCGCGCATAGACCTCCTCGAGACACAGAGTGGCCCGGCTCCCCCCAACGCGATGTGTGTATGGGAAGCCGGGCCACTGTCATTCTTGCTGTTCTTGCTACTCAGCAGAGCACTCCGGAATCTGTGAGCCCCTACTCCCCCGCATGCGCA
>JAUMVS010000179.1:1914-3036 GCA_030530045.1 Phoenicibacter congonensis | reverse complement strand
CATAAGCGTCATAAATGCTGCCGGAGTCGGCCTGGACGGCCATGGGCAGGGCAGAGGCGATGATGGTGGCGAGCAGGGCAGAGAACAGGCGTTTCATGGGATGTCCTTTGTCGGTTTCGGATGTAATCAGGTGTATCAGGTTTTTTATACCTGTCCTTAAAATTATTCCTGAATGTCTGTTATAATTCAATGGATATTTTTTGATACAGGAAAGAGGCTACCTTGAAGAAGTTCTTATGTGCCGTAATGGCGGCAGTTGTGTTCTGCATTGGGGCAGCAGCACCTGCCTCTGCGGATACCGGTAAGGAAAAAGTCATTCTCAGCGCTGATGTCGTTGACCTGTTCGATGATGGTGTCGCGATGCTGATGCTGGCGAAAAGCCCGAAGGTTGAATTGCTGGGTGTTGCTGTGGTGATTGGCAATACCTGGGTTGAGACCGGTACAGCAAGTGCCATCCGTCAGCTGGAAGGCATCAAACGCACGGATATCCCTGTCCTGATGGGGGTCAACAAGGTCCATCGTGAAGGCCGTATCGCAGCCATCCAGGATGAGAAGACAATGTTTGGCCGTGGTCCAGACACCCATGATGGTGCCGCAGGGTATCCTCAGCCGAAGTCTTGGAAGGATGCCTACCGTGAGGCCTACAAGTCAGAACCGACCATCGAACCCAGCAAGGAAGATGCTGTTGATTTCATCATCCGACAGGTCAAGGCAAACCCGAATGAAGTGACTATCGTAGCGATTGGCACTTACAACAACCTGGCAGCCGCTGTCCAGAAAGCGCCGGAAATCGTGCCGCTTATCAAACGGGTGGTCTATATGGGAGGTGCTTTCTTCTGGAACGGCAATGTGACCCCACAGGCTGAATTCAATATCTGGTTTGACCCGGAAGCTGCGCAGATTGCCTGGCGTTCCCCTTTCAAGGAACAGGTCATCTTCCCATTGGATGTCTGTGAGAAGATCAAGTTTACGAAAAAGACTTATGATGAGCTGGCAGCCCGCCTGAAACAGCCACACTTCAAGTCGATGTTCGCCAACCATTGGACGGCACCGCGTTTCAAGGAAAACCCGGAATGGAACACGTTTGTCTGGGATATCCTCTGTGCGGCGTATGTCATCGAT
>JAUMVS010000179.1:0-1904 GCA_030530045.1 Phoenicibacter congonensis | reverse complement strand
GAAGTGGAAGAAACCCTGCCGGTTGATGTGAACACGGTTTACAGCCCGAACTACGGTTCTACCCTGGCATACCGCGGTATTCCACCAGATGGCACACAGAAAGCCCGCATCGTCTTCAAGGTCAACGAAGAGAAGGTCTGGAAACAGGTCAATGACCTGTTCGATACCATGTAATTGCTGGCTTTGACAGGTATTCCTGAAGGCATCTTCCTGTTTCTCGGGGGATGCCTTTTTTGATGGATGCCTGTGGCTGCGGGCTATCCCACCGCAGTAGAATGGGGATATGGCAGATACCTTCACACCAGAAGCCCGTCACTGGGTCATGTCACGCATCCGGGCAAAGAACACCAGACCGGAGGTCATGGTGCGGAAGGCACTGTTTGCCCGTGGTTTCCGCTACCGTATCAATGACAGGCGCTATCCTGGCAGACCGGATATCGTCCTGCCGAAATACAAGGCGATGATTTTCGTCAATGGCTGTTTCTGGCATGGCCATGACCATTGCAGGATGTTCCATATCCCATCCACCAACACAGACTGGTGGAAAGCCAAGTTCAGGCGCAACCGTTCCCGTGATGCTCGTATAACCCGTACGTTGACGGTGATGGGCTGGCGTGTCTGCCATGTATGGGAATGCGCCATCAGGGGGACAACACGCCTGCCTTTCGAGCAGGTCATCGAGACCATCGAGGCATGGATCCATTGTGGTATCGGCCAGACGGTTGAAATCCGGGGTGGGCATGGCTGACATCTGCCTGATTTCCTTTAGCGTTCCTCATCCTTTGGACGCTTTCCCTGCTGCTTCCCTTTCATAGGCTTGCCTGCACTGTTTGGCATTGATGGTGCTTTTTTCCTGTCCAAGCGTGCGCCATATTGATACATTCCTGCCCCCAAAGCCTTTACAGACAGCTTCCATTTACTTTTGTAACATATTGTTTATTAAAAGAATTTGCGAGTTGGTATGATGCTTGCTTTGTCTCAAGACAGGAAGGCTGACCATTGACTGAAGCTCAATCTGATGTCTCTGGAAACAGGAAAGCCATCATCAAAACCGAGACAGGAAAAGGAGGCAAGGCATGAAGAAAAGGTTTTTATACACATTGGTTCTGGGGCTGTTGGCTGGTTCAGCCTGTGCGCAGACAAATGTCACGATTTATGGGCAAGTTGACACCGGCATCATCAAGGAAACCGGTTCAGATACCCGGATGGGCAACAATGAGAACAGTGTCATCGGTTTCAAGGGAACTGAGGACTTGGGCTCGGGGGCAAAGGCTGTTTTCAGGCTGGAACAGCGTTTCAATGGCAATGATGGCACCAAGTATGCCGACAACAATGCCTTGGACAAACTGCAGGGCAGTGATGGTGCAGAATGGCAGGGTGCGGCTTATGTCGGGCTTGCCAGTGATGGTGCCGGGACTGTCACGTTGGGACGGGTGAATGATATTGCCATTGAGAATTATGGGGCGGTCGATCCTTTTGCTTATCTCAGTGTTGGTATCGCAGGCAGTGGGGTCAATCTGCTCTATGCAGAACAGATTCCCAATACCATCCGTTATGACAGCCCAGAAATGGCAGGATTGTCGATATCAGCCAGTTATACCTTGGGGAAAGATACCCATCCAAAGGGTTATTACCATTCTTATGGCAACGACGGTTTTGCTGTCGGTCTGAAGTATGCGAATGGTGGCTTGTGGATGACCGCCAATTATGACCGGCAGGCGGATTCTGATAAATCCTGGCTGTGGAATGCTGGTATCGGCTATACCTATGAAGGCTTCACTGCAACTGCCGGTTATCAGGGGACGTCTGTCAAAAGTGCTGCTGCGGATGTTTTGGAAATCGACAGTAACAGCATCAGGCAGAAAGACTGGATCATCGGTCTGGTGTATGAGACGGGACCGCAT
>JAUMVS010000178.1:1586-3058 GCA_030530045.1 Phoenicibacter congonensis | reverse complement strand
CAGTGGACCACGTCGTATTATTCGAATTCGGTTCTGGCATTCGCGAACAACATCAACACGCACGAAGGTGGCACACACCTTGATGGTTTCAAGCAAGCTGTTACGCGCACGCTGAATGAGTACGCCCGCGATAAGAAGATCCTCAAGGGCAAAGAAGCAAATCTGACAGGTGATGACTGCCGCGAAGGTTTGGCTGCCATCATTTCCGTGAAACTGCACGAGCCTCAGTTCGAGGGCCAGACGAAGACAAAACTCGGAAATACGGAAATCCGCAGCTTGGTGCAAACGGCGGTGCAGCGTGGTTTGGCTGAATTCTTGGAAGAAAACCCCGGCGCTGCAAAGAAAATCGTCGGCAAAGCCGCTCAAGCGCTCAAAGCACGCGAAGCTGCTCGTAAAGCCCGCGAAACCGCACGCAAGGGTGTTTTGGAATCATTCTCTATGCCGGGTAAGCTGGCGGACTGCTCCTGCAAGGACCCTTCCCTTTCCGAAATCTTCATTGTAGAGGGCGACTCCGCAGGTGGTTCTGCGAAGCAGGCGCGCGATCGTAAGCATCAAGCTATCATGCCGTTGCGTGGTAAGATTCTTAACGTTGAACGCGCTGGTCAGAACCGCGCATTGTCATCGGAGACCATTTCTTCGTTGATTACTGCCATTGGAACGAATATCGGCGAGAAATTCGATGCAAGTAAGGCGCGCTATCATCGCATCATCATCATGACCGATGCCGATGTTGACGGCGCACATATTCGCTGCCTTCTTCTGACGTTCTTCTATCGTTACATGCCCGATCTTATTCGCTTGGGGTACGTATATTGTGCGCAGCCGCCGCTGTTCGGCCTGAAGAAGAAAAACTCACGCTCACCCAAGGTTGAGAAGTACATTTTTGACGAAAAGGCGCTCAAGCAGCATATGTCTGAGCTGGCTGACCCCGAAAAATACGATGTCCAGCGCTATAAAGGTCTGGGCGAAATGGACCCCGAGCAGCTTTGGGAGACCACTATGGAGCCCACGAACCGCACGCTTGTTCAGGTGAGCATCGATGATGCTGCTATGGCGGAGCTTGTGGTAACTGAATTGATGGGCGATCAAGTTGAACCGCGCAAACAGTTTATTCAGAACCATGCAAAAGACGTCCGTTATCTGGATATTTAAGGAGGGTGAGAAATGGCTGACGAAATAAATGAATCGCAAAACCCTCAAGGGGAGCAAGAAGAAACCGAAACCGAAGCAAGTGGTTTCGAGCAGCATAATCTGAAAATTCGCACCACCGAACTTGGCAGCGAGATGCGCACGTCGTTCTTGGAGTATTCCATGAGCGTTATCGTCTCGCGCGCGCTACCTGATGTCCGCGATGGTTTGAAGCCTGTTCATCGCCGTATTTTGTATGCAATGTACGAAAGCGGCAACACGCCGAACAAGCCGCATGTGAAATCGGCGCGCGCCGTTGGCGACTGTATGGGTAAATATCACCC
>JAUMVS010000178.1:0-1561 GCA_030530045.1 Phoenicibacter congonensis | reverse complement strand
TATGGTGCGTTTGGCGCAAGACTTCAGCATGCGCGTTCCTTTGGTCGACGGTCACGGAAACTTCGGTTCCATTGACGGCGATAGCGCTGCAGCTATGCGTTATACCGAAGCGCGCCTGGATAAGGCGGCCATGGAGCTGTTGCGCGACCTGGATAAAGAGACGGTCGATTTTCAGCCGAACTATGATGAAAGCTTGCAGGAGCCCAAGGTTCTTCCCGCTCGCTTCCCGAACTTGCTGGTCAACGGCTCAAATGGTATTGCCGTTGGTATGGCAACGAATATTCCGCCTCACAATTTGGGCGAAACAATCGACGCCGCCTGTATGGTTCTCGACAACCCTGAAGTAACCACGGAAGAACTCATGACGGTTCTCCCTGGTCCCGATTTCCCCACGGGTGGCATCATTATGGGCCGCAAGGGCATCAAGGATGCCTACGAAACGGGTCGTGGATCGCTGACGGTTCGCGCAAAGTGTGAAATTGTCGAAGGCAAGAACGGCAAATCGTCCATTGTTGTCAAAGAAATTCCCTATCAGGTGAACCGTAAGCGTCTGCTCGAAAAACTCGGCGAGCTCGTGCGCGACAAGAAATTGCCCGAAATCAGCAACATCCACGACGCTGCCGACCGCCATGGCATCGACATCATCATTGAGCTCAAGCAAAATTCCATGCCCCAAGTTGTGTTGAATAAGCTGTTCAAGTCTACGCAGCTGCAAACGGGTTTCGGCGTGAATATGTTGGCGCTGGTCAATGGCGTGCCCAAGGTTCTTTCGTTGAAAGATACATTGGTGCACTACGTTAATCACCAGCGTGATGTTATTTTGCGCCGCACGCGTTATGATTTGGCGCGCGCCGAAGAACGCGCTCATATCCTTGAAGGTTTGGTCATTGCGCTTGACAACATCGACGAAGTTATCAAAATCATCCGTGCATCCGACACCGATAAGCAAGCAAGTGACGAGTTGATGAGCCGTTTTGGCCTGTCAAAGCGTCAATGCGATGCCATCTTGGAAATGAAGTTGCGCCGTTTGACCGGCTTGGAACGCGAAAAGATTGAATCTGAGCTGCAAGAATTGCGCGAAAAGATCGAATACTACAAGCGTGTCTTGGAAGATGACGGCCTGGTGCGCAGCATCATCAAAGAAGAGATGATGGAAATCAAGAAGCGCTTCGGCACGCCGCGTCGCACCGAGATTACCGGCGCAACGAAAGACATTGATGTTGAGGATCTTGTTCCCGATGAAAATGTTGTCATCACCATGACGCAAACGGGTTATATCAAGCGCATGCCGGTATCGCTGTACCGTCAGCAGAAACGCGGTGGTTAGGGCATGCAGGGTGCTGCGAATCTGAAAGAAAATGATTTCGTGGAGCATCTCTTCGTTGCATCGAACCATTGCTACATGTTGTTCTTCACCAGCGCCGGAAAAGTGTATCGCCTGAAAGCGTACGAGATTCCCGAGGCTTCGCGCCAAGCGCGCGGCACGGCTATTGTCAACCTGCTCAACCTTGATAAGGATGAAACGATTCAGGCCATTATTGCCTCGAAGGAATTCCCCGAA